>CAZDQR010000010.1:0-24374 GCA_964507315.1 uncultured Roseivirgaceae bacterium | reverse complement strand
AGAATCAATCTTCAATAATTTGATTAATAGAATGGTGATCGCTGAGAATATTGAGCACTCTAAATTAGTATGTGCCTAAATGACTATCTCTATAAATTTTTATTAAAATGAAGCCTTCCTCACTCCTTCTCAATAATAAGTCGTTCAGCTATGAACAAATTAGGAACGGGAAGTATAAAACCTCCACGCTTTTTGAAGAGTGCACGTTACTATTTTGTCATCAATGGCTTAATGGGCAAGAAGTATTTGAGCAAAAAACATCGGGTTCAACTGGCAAGCCCAAACTTATAAAAATTAGCCGGCCACAAATGAAACTCAGTGCGCAACTAACAATAGGCGCTCTTGGTTTACAAGCTAATGATACTGCTCTAGTATGTATTGATACTGCCTATATAGGAGGCAAGATGATGCTCGTTAGGGCTTTTGAGCACAACTTGAATTTAATTATAAATGAACCATTATCTAATCCGTTAGAAAACATTACCGTACCAATCGATTTTATTGCTATGGTTCCAATGCAGTTCGAAAACTCTTTAAACAATCATCCTAAAAAAATAGCAAACTGCAAAGCAATAATTATTGGCGGAGCGCCAATAAACCACTCTTTAGCAGAGAAAATCGCTTTGCTAAAAACGCCCATTTTCAGCACGTATGGCATGACTGAGACCGTTTCGCATATCGCCTTAAAAAGACTATCTCACCCGCGCGAAAAACACTTTACAACTCTTGATGATGTAAAAATTGCAACTAACAACCACGAGCAATTAATAATAAATGGCGCAATAACTAATCATAAAGAACTGCTAACTAACGACCGTGTAACCCTGCTATCTCCCACCACATTTAATTGGCTTGGCCGAATAGATAATGTTGTTAATAGTGGTGGCGTGAAAATCCAATTAGAAGAAGTTGAAAGCCTAATAGAAATATATTTTAATAAAATAAATCTAAATAGCAGGTTCTTTTTATATGGTGTTTCCGATAGCTACTTAGGCCAAAAATTAGTTCTTTGCATTGAAAGCAAAAATATAATTATTCCTGCAAATACAATAAATTCCCCGTCTATTGGAATAAACAAATTGAGTTGCCCAAAGGACATAATATATATTAAAAAGTTTATTGACACCTCCTCTGGAAAAATAGATCGCACAGAAAGTTACAAAAATCGTTAAAAGCAAAAATATAATTTTATCAAGTAGACTGTTGGAGTTATAGCATATAAGCACTACATTTAATTGTATTTATTTCATAACCTAACATGTACGAAGGAAGTAATTTGCATACCGAAGAAATTCGAGACCTTTTTGCCTTTATGGATAAGGCTAAAGATGCTGTATCCACCGATGAAAGTATTGATGGGAAGTCATTTAAAGATTATCCTTTGATGCCTAATCAATATTTATATTTTATAAACTTTACAACTTCTAAAGTCTGCTTCCACAAAAACCTTAGAAAAGTTTTAGGCTATGAACAAGAAGAAATAGATTTTCCTCTACTTCTGGATATGGTACATCCTGAAGATGTGCTAATGGTTACTAAAGTTTCGGAAGCAACTTTAGCCTATTTAATGGAGTGTAAAATAAAAGACACATTTGCTATTAACCTTTCAATTTCTAATCGTACTCGCAAGAAAGACGGTTCTTACATTAAAATTTTAAGGCAAATGACAATTGTTGACACTGATAGCGAAGGCAATATCCTTTCCTCAGTTGCCATTTGTAGCGATATAAGTGATATTAAACCTTCTGACGAAGTTACTTATAAATTAGACGGACCTGAACCTCATATTTTCTATGACATTCTAGAAAAACTAATAGATAAACCTATTCAACCCGATCTTACAGAAAGAGAAGTAGAAATTGTACGGCTATTGGCTAAAGGAAACTCATCAAAAGAGATTGCCAATGAGCTATATATTAGCCAAAATACTGTAAGCACCCACAGAAAGAACATGATGAGCAAGCTAGAAGCAACCAATGTGGTTGATTTAGTATTGAAATCTAGGGTCGTTATTTAATTTTTACTTTCCTTAACAGATAGCATATAAAGTCTTTGCTAACTTAGCAAACTAAATAAAGAACTATGTCTGATAAATACGATGAGATTTTTGAGAGAAACAGAAAATGGGCTGCCATTAAAAAAATTGAGGAACCCACTTTCTTCGCAAATTTAGCAAAGCAGCAAAACCCTGATTTTTTATTTATTGGATGTTCAGATAGTAGAGTACCTGCAAACACTTTAACAGGCACAGATCCTGGCGATATGTTTGTACATAGAAACATTGCCAACGTAGTAGCCAATACTGATATGAACATTATGACGGTAATTCAATATGCCGTGCAAGTACTTAAGGTAAAACACATTATTGTGTGCGGCCATTATGGTTGTGGCGGAGTGCATGCTGCTATGAAAAAACAATCGCTTGGGCTATTAGATAATTGGCTTAAAAACATTAGAGATGTGTACAGAACGCACCGCGAAGAGTTAACAAAAATTAAGAACCACAAAAAAGAGTTTGATAGGCTAGTGGAGCTAAATGTAGAAGAGCAATGTATAAATGTAATTAAAACCAACTTCGTTCAGAACAGTTATTTAGAACATGGCTTCCCACAAGTACACGGTTGGGTGTACGATATTAACGATGGATTACTAAAAGATTTAAAACTAGACTTTCCTAAAATTTTAGAAGATCTTAGAGAAATTTATATTCTCTCTGAAGATGAAGAGAAAAAATAATTTACTTGCTGGGCAAACTAAATAGCTCTTTAATAGAGTCTTGACTCATTGGCTTATCAAGACTATTTTTGAAAACCTTATAATATTTATGTAGTAGGCAAGGATATTTATCCGAACACTTATCTAATCCTAAAATGCAGCGATCAAATACATTATACCCCTCTATACACATAATAATATCCATAAGAGGACGCTTCATATTATCCTCGCTCAAATAAAAACCACCACCCCTTCCTTTAGTTGAAGAAATAATATTTGCCTTAGACAATTGTTGCATTATTTTGCTTAAATAGGGCTGAGGAATACTTAATTCGGCCGCTAACTTTACTACAGACTTCTTTTCATCGTCTTGATTATTTAATAAATACTCAATTGTTCGGATGGCGTATTTCGTGGAATTTGAAAACATGATATTTATCAGTAAATTTGATTGTAAAAATCAGCAAATTAAATTAGGATATAAATATCCGATTATCTTATTTTGTACAAATAAAACATACTAACATGAACAATTACAAATTAAACACGATTATTTTATTATCGCTTGCCTTTTTCGCCACCTCTTGCGGAGGTGGATCTAGCGAAAGTTCGGAAGCAGAAACTGTTGCGGAAGCACCAGCAGCACCAATAACATTGGAAGAAGCTGAAAAAAATTGGAAAACCAACAAAGGAATTGGTCCAGTATCAAGCGTAGAACTTGGTGCAGAAGTTGATCAAACTCTAGCAGATGCTGGAAAAGTTGTGTACGAAGCTAAATGTACTGCTTGCCACAAAGTAGAGAAAAAATTTATTGGCCCATCGCCTAAAGGAATTTTGGACAGAAGAACTCCCGAATGGACTATGAACATGATTCTTAACCCAGAAGGAATGGTAGCTGAAGACCCGATTGCTCGAGGCCTATTGATGAAGTTTAGTGCACCAATGGCTAACCAAAGCTTAACTGAAGACGAAGCTCGTTCAGTAGTAGAATACTTCAGAACTCTTTAATATCATTATTACCAACACATTTACTATTAGGCATTGTAAATGTGTTGGTTTATTTACCGTTTATATGATTGAAAAGAAAAGTTTTAAAAAAGTAACACTCTAATCTAATACATATATGAAAACCACAATTTACAGCCTAGTTGTTGCTGGAGCACTAATGATATTGGGAGCTTGCACACCTAGCGAAACACAAGAAGGAGGTGCAGAAGCTACTGAAGCGGCAGCTGACAATACTCCTTTAGGACAAGCATCTGTTGTAGATAAAGATTCGGATCCTAACATTTTACAAGTTGCTATTGGATCACCAGATCACACTACATTGGTAGCAGCCGTACAAGCCGCACATATCGAGCACGTATTGGTAAACGCAGGCCCTTTAACAGTATTTGCCCCTACCAATGCAGCATTTGATAAATTACCAGCGGGTACTGTCGAAACTTTATTAAAGCCAGAAAACGTAGGTGACTTAGCTACTATTTTAACAAGGCACGCAGCTCCAGGTTCTTACAATATTGAAGCTTTAAAAAAAGAAGTAAGAAAAGGAAGAACTCAAATTTATATGGCAACAGGTGATTACTTTGAAATTACCGTTGAAGGCGATGACGTTTTTGTAAATGGAGTTAAAGTTTTAGCTTCTATTCAAACTTCTAACGGCATTGTTAATGTAGTTGACGAAGTTTTGTTACCTAAATCAGAATAATACTAACAAATTAATACAATGAAAATTACAAAATATTTATTTGCAGCAGCATTAGCGGGAGCAGCCCTTTCGTTTACAAGCTGCGACAGTGGTAAAAAAGAAAGCAAAGGAGCCCTTGGTGGCAACTTAGCTGAGCGTTCGTTTGTAGCTCCAGGTGAGCACGATGAATTTTATGCGTTTGTATCAGGTGGTTTTAGTGGCCAGTTAGCTGTTTACGGACTTCCTTCTGGTCGTTTGTTTAAAGTAATTCCAGTATTCTCTCAAGATCCTGAAAAAGCGTACGGATACAACGAAGAAACGAAGCCTATGCTTAACACTTCTTACGGAATGATTCCTTGGGGAGATTCTCACCATCCAGATATATCTCAAACAAATGGAGAAATTGATGGACGTTGGGTGTTTATCAATGAGAACAATACACCACGTATTGCTCGTATTGATTTAACAACATTTGAAACAGCTGAAATAATTGAGATTCCTAACAGTGCTGGTAATCATAGTTCTTCTTTTGTTACTGAAAACACAGAGTATGTAGTTGCAGGTACACGTTTTTCTGTACCAGTTCCTCAAAGAGATATGCCTATTGATGAGTATAAAGGAAACTTTAAAGGTGCTTTATCTTTCTTAAAAGTTGATCCAGAATCAGGAGAAATGAGTATTTCTTTCCAAATTATGATGCCTGGCTTTAATTACGATTTAAGTCACCCTGGTAGAGGAAAATCTCACGGATGGTTCTTTTTTACTACGTATAATACGGAAGAGTCTAACACGTTATTAGAAGTAAACGCTTCTCAAAACGATAAAGATTTTATTGCAGCAGTTAATTGGAAAAAAATTGAAGAGTATGTAGCAAACGGTGGTGGTACAATGATGCCAGCTAATTATGCGCATAACATATACAGTGATGAAACCCATTCTGCTACTTCTACAATGATCAAAGAAGTTTTAACTGTTGATCCTACAGAAGTACCTGGTGCTATCTACTTTATGCCAACTCCAAAATCTCCACACGGTTGTGATGTAGATCCTAGTGGTGAGTACATTGTTGGTAATGGTAAATTATCTGCTTCATTAACTGTCCACTCATTTTCTAAAATGCTTGCAGCTATCGAAGCTAAGGACTTTGATGGAGATGCTTATGGTATTCCAATTTTAAACTACGAAAAAACCTTAGCTGGTGTTGTTAAACAACCAGGCTTAGGACCATTGCACACAGAATTTGATGGTAAAGGAAACGCTTATACTACTTTCTTTATCTCTTCTGAAGTTGTAAAATGGAAATTAGGTACTTGGGAAGTAATTGATAGAAAACCAACTTACTACTCTGTAGGTCACTTAATGATTCCAGGTGGTAACTCAAGAAAACCTTGGGGTAAATACTTAGTAGCAATGAACAAAATTACTAAAGATAGATACCTTCCAACAGGCCCTGAAGTAACTCAATCCGCTCAGTTATATGATATTACTGGAGAAAAAATGGAAATGATTTTAGATTTTCCTACTATTGGAGAGCCTCATTATGCAGCAGGTGCACCAGCAGATTTAATTGGACCTAAGTCTAAAAAATACTTCAAGTTAGAAGATAACAATCACCCTTATGCAATAAAGAGCGAAAAAGAAGCTAAAGTTGTGAGAGATGGTACTACAGTTCATATATACATGTCTATGATCCGTAGCCACTTTGCGCCAGATAATATTGAAGGAATTCAAGAAGGAGATAAAGTGTATTTCCACGTAACAAATTTGGAACAAGATTACGATGTTCCTCACGGTGTTAGTATGATAGGTGCCAATACATCTGAGCTTTTGATTATGCCAGGCCAAACGGAAACGTTTACTTGGGAACCTAAGCAACAAGGAGTATGGCCATTCTATTGCACTGACTTTTGTTCAGCTTTACATCAAGAAATGCAGGGATATATTCGTGTATCTCCTAAAGGATCTAGTGTTCCTTTAAAATGGTCATTAGACGGTGAATAGTTAGAACGAAAATGTTAGTATGTAACGAAAGGCGTCATTTATTTTATCTGGCGCCTTCGTTTTTTTTAAACGACTAACAACATTCGAAACATCTTTTTAAATTTATTACCTTTATTACTATGAAAAAATCTAGAATAATTATGATGCTCGGAGCATTTTTACTGCTCTCATTATTTATTTTTCCTCTTTGGAATATAACCTTAGAAGCTCCGCAATACCCAGAGCCAATAGGAATGGATATTTGGATTAACAAAATAGCTGATCACAACCCTAATGACATTAAAAATATTAATTTAATGAACCATTATGTGGGTATGGATGAAATACCAGAGCACATGCCGGAGTTTGATTTGTTCCCAATTGTAATTGGAGTAATGAGCATATTAGGTATTATCATAGGGTTTATTGGTAAAAAAGGGCTGTACATTACATGGTTCGTAATTATGTCGGTTCTTGGTGCTGCAGGCTTGTATGATTTCTACCAATGGGAATATAAATACGGGCATAACTTAAATCCCAAAGCGGCTATTAAATTTGAAGATGAAAATGGGGACCCTTTAGCCTACCAACCTCCACTAATTGGTAATAAGATTATTTTAAACTTTAAAGCCAAATCTTGGCCTATGACTGGTGCTTACCTCTTATTTTTGGGAATGGGACTATCCGTAGTTGCATTTATAGTAGATAAAAAAGACGAAAAATAAATATAAAATGAAATACCTATCTGCATTTTTATTAGCCATTATTTTCATCAGTACCTCTTGTTCTGTTGAATCAGAAAAAATTAATTATGGCAAAGAATCGTGTCATTTTTGCAAAATGACTATTGTAGATACACAACATGCATCTGAAGCTGTTACAAGCAAAGGCAAAGTATTTAAATACGATGCTATTGAATGCATGATTAATGATTTAAAGAAAAAGGAGAGCATTGACTTTGCTCTCCTTTTTATAAATGATTACAGTAACCCGGCAACATTAATAGATGCCAAATCCGCTACTTATTTAATAAGCGAAACAATTAAAAGCCCTATGGGTGCTTATCTTTCAGGATTTAACTCAAAAGATAAAGCTTTAAATACTCAGAAAGAATCAGGCGGCAAAATTTACAGTTGGAGCGAGATTCAACAACAAATCAACTAAATATTATGAACGTTTTAGATATAACAACTAAGCCTTTTAATGGGCTTACCACAGAAAAATTGCTAAAAACTGATACCGCAGAAGCAATAATGATAAATATAGAAGCAGGCAGTTCTTTACCTAAGCATTCTACGCCTAAAGAAGCTCTACTTTTAATGTTCTCTGGCGAAGCCAGCTATACAATGAATGGCGTTGAAACGCACTTAACCCCGGGTGTAACTTTTATCATACCAACGAATATAGAACATGCCATTGTTGCTAAAAAAGACAGTATTATATTCGTAATTAGGTAATAATTCGCATTTTTGATTAACCGCTTACTAATTAGATATCATGAGGCAATTTATAATTGTTTTGGGCATTGCTGTCTTAACTATTTTACAGGCCAAAGCTACTTTTGCCAATACCATAAACGTATGCGCAACTTGCCATACTAAAACAATAAATCAGGCTATTTCAGATGCACAGCCTGGCGATACACTAATTATTAAGTCGGGCCTTTATAAAGAAGGGGAAATAATAATTGATAAACGACTTATTATTTTAGGCGAAGGCCAACCAATAATTGATGGAGATGGCAAAGCCGCAATCTTTGTTAATAAAGTAGACAGCGTTGTAATCAAAGGAATTATTGTTCAAAATGTAGGCGTTAGCTATACTAAAGACTATGCGGCCATACATGTATTAAGAAGCAATCATTTTGTGATTGAAGGAAACATTCTAAGAGATGTTTTTTTCGGCATATTAATCGAAAAATCACATTACGGCCTAATTAATAATAACAAAGTTACCAGCGATGCGCAAAGCGAGTTCAGCTCTGGTAATGGGGTACATATATGGCATTCTGATCATATGACTGTAACCAATAACTACCTTGCTAATTTAAGGGATGGTATATATTTTGAGTTTGTTGACGATAGCCATATTTCTAATAATATAAGCACTGATAACCTTCGATATGGGCTGCATTTTATGTTTTCAAACCATAACTCCTATGTAGATAACCAGTTTATTAATAATGGTGCAGGTGTGGCCGTTATGTTTTCGAAATTTATAGAGATGAGGCGAAACCAATTTCTTAGAAATTGGGGAACAGCGTCTTTCGGTCTCTTGCTTAAAGAAATTTACGATGCAGAGATTATTGATAATGTATTTGAAGAAAATACTATAGGAATAAACATAGAAGGCTCTACCCGAATTAATTACAAAAATAACAACCTATTAAGAAACGGCTGGGCGATAAAAATTGCGGGTGGTTGCTATACCAATATTTTCGAAAATAATAACTTCATAAGCAACTCCTTTGATATATCGTATAACAGTAAGATGAACGATAATAGCTTTGACAGTAATTATTGGAGTGATTACACAGGTTATGATTTGGATAAAGATGGGATTGGAGATGTGCCCTACCGGCCTGTTAAACTTTTCTCTTATATTGTTAATCAAACACCTGAAACCATTGTGTTACTACGAAGTTTGTTTATTGATATTTTAAACTTTTCGGAAAAGGTTTCTCCTGTTTTTACTCCGGATAATTTAGTTGATGCAACGCCTAAAATGAAACAAATCGATGATTGAAATAAGTGATCTACATAAACAGTTTGGCAAAGTTCAAGTACTTAAGGGAGTAAGCTTAAAAATTGATGGTGGCGGCATTTTTGCCATCCTCGGACCAAATGGGTCAGGAAAAACAACGCTTATCAAAAGCATTTTAGGGATGGTTATCCCGCAATCCGGTAACATCAAAATAGATGACCAGCCAGTACAAGGCCAGTGGAAATATCGCGAGCAAATTAATTACTTACCTCAAATTGCTCGCTTTCCAGAAAACCTATCAGTGATCGAACTTATAGGTATGATTAAAAACCTAAGGACGCAAACAGCCAACGATCAAGAATTGATAGATCTATTTGGCCTTGCCCCTTTTATGGATAAAAAGCTTGGCAATTTATCTGGTGGCACAAAGCAAAAAGTAAATTTGGTACTCACTTTTATGTTTAACAGCCCTCTTTTAATATTAGATGAGCCCACCACTGGCTTGGATCCTGTTTCTCTTATCCACTTAAAGGACCTTATCAGAAAAGAAAAGGATGCGGGTAAAACAATTTTAATTACTACCCATATTATGGATTTTGTAGAAACAATGGCTGACGAAATCGTTTTTCTATTGGAAGGAAAAATCTATTTTAAAGGCACTGTAAACGAGCTTAAAAAGAAAAGCGATAGAAACGATTTAGAACACGCCATAGCCACCATTTTAACGGAAGAAAATGTTTAAAATATTACAATATAGTTTTTACGATTTGGTGCGTAGCCGTTGGAGCTATGTATACTTTGCTTTTTACTTAATATTAGGCTTTGCATTATTATTTTTAAATAGCAGTGTATCAAAATCTGTTATCACATTAATGAATATCATTATTGTGTTAACGCCAATGATAGGAACCATTTTTGGGGTAATGTACTTTTATAGCGCCAGAGAATTTACGGAGCTTTTATTAGCACAACCAATAAAGCGCTCTACCATATTTTTAGGCCAGTATTTAGGGGTTGCTCTAAGTTTAACCTTAAGTTTAGTACTTGGGCTAGGCATTCCTTTTATGATTTATGGTGTATTTCAATCTTCTGAAATATGGAATTTTGGATTACTTCTTATTTCAGGCTCATTCTTAACATTTATATTCGTTGCCATTGCTTCTAACATAGCCCTAAAGCACGATAACAAAATTAAGGGGTTTGGCTATGCCATATTTATTTGGCTCTTTATGGCCGTTATATACGATGGTCTTTTTCTTATCTCGCTGGTAGTATTTAATGATTACCCACTTGATAAATTTTCGCTATTTGCGACCATGTTCAATCCTATTGACTTATCTAGAATACTGATACTTTTAAAACTTGACATATCAGCACTTTTAGGCTATACAGGTGCAGTGTTTCAAAAATTCTTTGGCACTAATATAGGCATGTTTGCTTCTATTGGTATTTTGTTCGTGTGGACTGCCATACCTGTCTATTTTATTAAAAGAATATCTGCAAAGAAAGATTTTTAGCTCACACCGTTTTTTTAAGGAGGAAGTAGTAGTACCCCCTTGAGCAAAAAAAATATTTCTATAACTCTCATATTTTTAGAGCTCTTGTAACTAATAGAATAGATACAAGAGCTCTATTTAGGAAATGCACTGCCTATTCTGGTAGCCCAGATGATGCAAAAGACCTGTTTCAAGAAGCACTAATCCAAGTGCCGCAATCCTTACCCTTGTTTAGCAATACTGCTTCTATTGGGACTTGGATGGATAGAATCACCCTCTACTGTTTACAGGTTAACTCAACTTCTACTAGAAGGAAAAGGAAGGTTAGAGTTTCTCTTTCAAAAAACGAGTAAGCAGACTGATACCGTTTTGCCCTTACATTATTTTTTGAATAATGCTATTTCAGGACGAGACATTTGGGCATAAAAAAAGACTTCCTTTTGGGAAGTCTTTTTAACTTGGTGATTCGGCTGGGGCTCGAACCCAGGACCCTCTCCTTAAAAGGGAGATGCTCTACCAGCTGAGCTACCGAATCGGCCATTTGCATTAGAAAACTTGTTTTTTAAAGACATGTTCTCCTTATTTGCGGTTGCAAAACTAGTAGAATAAGATTGAATTACAAACGCAATGAAGAAAAAAAACAAACTATTTTTTTTAGTCCTTTTATTAAGCTCTTTTCAAGCCTTTTCTCAACCGCAAAATAATATTCTAAATAAACCCGATTCGCTTTTTAAAAATCAGCGATTTACACAATCCTTTAAACTATACGACTCCATATACCATTTACAAAAAGCATCGCCTACAATGCTACTAAAAATGGCTTATATTAAAGAAGGCCTTGGCGATTACACCTTAGCTCAGTATTATTTAAATGAGTATTATTTAGCAACCAACAACGACTTGGCTTTGACTAAAATGGAAAAGCTAGCGAAAGCAAAGGATTTACTTGGTTATGAGACCAATGATCTAAATTTTATGAGAAGTTTATATTATAAACATTTTCAATGGTTAGCCTTAGGGGTTTTGGCGATAGTACTCATTCTGTTTCTATTCTTTGTTTTGCAGCTAAAAAGAACAAAAGCAGTTCCTTGGGTAACTAGCTTTTTTTTATTAATTGTTTCAGCCTCCTTATTTGCTTTAGTAAATTTTGGCAAAAGCTATAACGAAGCCCTCATCATTAAGAATAACACTTTTGTAATGGCCGCACCTTCGGCCGGTGCAGATGTTATTGATGTAATCACGAAAGGCAATAAAATAGAAATTGATAGCCAAACAGATGTATGGTATCAAATTGAATGGCAAGGCCAGCAAGGTTATGTTAAAAATAATAATGTACGCAGGCTAAGCGTGTGGTAACACTAGCCTATTAATACAATACAGTTATAGTGCCATTATAATCTTTGTTGGTAAATTTAACAGCGTAATAATAAACACCAGAAGGTATTTTTTCAGGTTTCCACTCAAACTCTCTATCAATGGTTTCATATACTTGTGTGCCCCATCTATTGTGAACCCTAAACCCTAAAAATTTACCTAGGCAATCATCTAAAGGCAAACTAGGTAATGAGTAAAAATCATTTTTACCATCATCATTTGGAGTAATTACATTAGCAGGAGTAAACTGATTAATCAATTGTTCCACGTCTTCTAAATTTATAACAACCTCAACTGTATCTGCTTTAGCATTTGCACATTTATTATCATACACTTCAAAAGTCAATACATATTCTTTGCCTGCAAAATCCAGCCCAAGGTTTGAACAATTTGGTTTCCAACTTAGCTCAGATTGAGATCCTCCTAACCCTTCTGAATTTTTAAATGAGAAATCCCCAAAACCAGCTTCACCATTAACTGTTAAAAGGTTTAGCCAAACACTATCCTTCGAGTCATCCTCAGCAATAACATCTAAACTTAAGAGCTGACCTAGTGTTAACTCAGTTTTGTTAGCAGAGAAAGATACTTCTGAGTTTAAATTATTAAAACGGAGTGTTGGAACCGAGTTAAAAGGAGGCACTAAATGAATTTTTACTTCTAAACTATCTACATTGGTAAATTTACATTTATCAAAATCGTTTAGCACGAAGAATAGTGTAAATTCATTATTCTCGACAGTGCCAAGAAGATCACAAGGGGGAGTCCAACTAAAATGACCTTGAACATTAGAATTAGCTGTAACAGATTCAGGAAAGCTCATGTTGTAATTGCTTAAATCAAAGCCATCTCCACCTACTTTTAACTCAATATCATCACCATCTGTATCTAAACCAAACACATTAAAATCTAATGGTGTATTTATTACGTGTGCCAAATTGAGCTGGGCCAAATCAGACGATACTACCGGATCGGTATTAGAAGGAAGGATAATTTGTAAATTTAAAGAAAGAGTGTCTGGCTTTCCTGTATCACAGATGTCTAAATCGTTTAACACAAGTTTAACTTCAAACTCTGTTTGTTCTGTAAAATCATATACATCACATCCTGTTTCCCAATTAAATGTAGATGTATATTTCCCGTTTTCAAGTTGTACATTATCAAACGTCATTCCGACATCAGCAAGGGTGAATCCATCGGTAATTACATCTAATATAATTTCATCATTATCATCATCTCTACCTTCGATGGGCAATTGATAATCCAACCCTTCTTTTATAGAAATTGTAACATTATTAGTTAAAAAATACGCCTCTGTATTAAATGGAGATTCAATGCTTACTTCAATCTCTAATGTATCTAAAAGAGGTAGGGCACAAGCATCATCAAAGGCAATTACACCAATTCTAAACGGCCCATTTTCTACATAGGGGCACTGGTTAAAACAAATATCGAAAGATGCCACACTCCCATTTAAAAGGGTTGCATTAGATATAGTTGGCAATACCTCGTTTAAGTTTCTATCGGTTTTAAAATTTAGAGGAATCGCTTTTAACCATATATTTTCGATAAAAGCATCCTCCACTTTTAAGGCATCAGGGTCAGAAATCTGCACTTCAACGCACCTTTCATCATCAGTAACTGTATTGGCAAAAGTTACAAATATTTCATCATTAGTAGAAAATTCAGGTGCACCCAACTTTCTGCCAATAATTTCTGGAGGTGCCGCTACTGGGCAAGTAGCTAAAACCAGCATTTGGAAATCTCGAATTACTTCTCCATGCTTTACGCCATCTCTAAACTCTTCGCACTTAACAGCAAACACATACAATCCTTGCTTTGTTGGTGTAACTGTTAGAAACCCTGTATTAGAAACTTTTAGATCGGGAGCTCCACCCATTACATTATCTAAACCGAATGGAGATTTCCAATTAACAAGAGGGAATGGAGCTGCACCGGGCCCTAGTGCAGGGACAGCAACCGCATTATGTGTACTTAGTGGAGTAACAAGAGTATAAACCAAGGAATCTCCATCTATATCAAACCCAGCAAAATCTACCCAGTAAGGTCTGTTAGGACAAGCATAATCATTTAACGGAGGAAATAATTGCGGAGACGAATTTATAAATGGTGCTCCATTTTTTGTAACTGGAGGAAATTCTAAATAGAACGTTTGCCCTGCATGCTGTCCTCCAACTTGTGGGTCACTGCTTACCACATTAGTGATTGAATAATTTCTACAGCATCTCTCCCAAGCAACATAATAGCCCTCTGGGTCATTAAAAATGTCTGGGTCTAAATCAATAAGCGTAGTATAAACAAGTTTATCGGTAATTACCTCTCCAGTAGAACAATCTGGCTGAAAGTATTCTACCCTTGCTTGACTCGTAAATGGCAACGTAACATCCATCATAGGCTCATTATCGCTCTTACGATAAATTCTAACATTGGCTTGGTTGTCTCTGGCACCAGGGTTGCCATTAATTACATCGAAATATAAATTAAGATTTAATCGATAGGTGCTCCCTTCAACATAGAGCAATTCAAATTCGCCACCCACAATATGGGAAGCCCAAGCAGGTGTGCTAACTAATAATAGCAGTAATAATAATCGTTTAATCATAGGTTTGGGAATCAACTAACAATAATATCGAGTTTACACTAGAAATAAAACTCTAAATTGCATCAATTTAACTTCTTAATCCAACGCATTAATGTACAAAAAACTATTTTTGCAACTGCATGAGAAAAAAGCCAATATTTGAAAAAGTGTTAATCGAAGGAATTGCTGCCGAAGGCAAGGCAATTGCTCGAGTAGATAATAAAGTAATTTTTGTTCCGGGAGTTGCTCCTGGCGATGTTGTTGATATTCAAGTAACTCGAAAAAAGAAGAGTTTCTTTGAAGGAACCGCCATTCATTTTCATGAATATTCTAAAGATAGGGTTGAGCCTTTTTGCGAATATTTTGGCACCTGTGGTGGGTGTAAATGGCAACACATTCCATACAGCCATCAATTACAATTTAAAAATCAACAAGTAATTGATAGCTTAGTGCGTATTGGCAAAATTGATCTGCCGGATTTTAACCCCATTTTAGCTTCAAATGAAGAAACTTTTTATCGAAATAAATTAGAGTTTACATTTTCTGATACACGTTGGTTAACTAGAGAAGAAATTGATAAAAATGAAGATTTAGAACGCAATGGTCTTGGATTTCATATACCAGGCAGGTTTGATAAAATTGTAGATATAGATAAATGCCACTTGCAAGCTGAGCCATCTAACAGCATTAGGAATTGGGTAAAATCGTATGCAATTGAGCATGAATTGCCATTTTTTAATTTAATTACTCAAGAAGGATATGTTCGTATTTTAATAATTAGAACAACTTCTACGAGCGAAAGCATGGTAATATTACAAGTTGCCAAGGATAAACCAGAATGGTTAAACCCATTATTAGAAGGGCTATTAAGTGCATTTCCTGCGATTACTTCGCTTAATTATGTAATTAATAATAAGCGTAACGAAACGTTTAATGACTTACCAGTGCATACCTATGCAGGCACTTCTTATATTGAAGAACAGATGCCAATTGCAGAAGGAAAAACCGAAAAACTTACTTTTAGAATTGGGCCTAAATCGTTTTACCAAACAAATAGTTTACAAGCGTACGAGCTTTATAAAATTGCAAGATCTTTTGCAGGCTTAACTGGCAATGAACTTGTGTATGATTTATATACAGGAACAGGTACTATTGCGAATTTTGTTGCTCATCAAGCTAAAAAAGTAATTGGACTAGAGTATGTAGAAGCGGCCATTGAAGATGCTAAAATAAACTCCTCGATAAACAACATCTCCAATACCGATTTTTATGCTGGTGATATGAAAGATGTACTCAACGATGATTTTTTAACAACTCATGGCAACCCCGATGTAATTATTACCGATCCGCCACGTGCAGGCATGCACCAAGATGTAATTGATATGTTGTTAAAAGTTGCAGCCCCTAAAATTGTATATGTTAGCTGTAACCCAGCAACACAGGCTAGAGATTTAGCATTACTTGATGCTAAGTATAAGGTAACTAAGCTGCAACCAGTAGATATGTTTCCACAAACGCATCATGTTGAAAATATTGCCTTACTTGAATTAAAGTAAGACTTTGTAATCAAGTACTTTAAGTACAGTTTTCTTTTTGCTATTTTTTTGAGATAAAGTAATAATTGATACTCTATCAGGATTCACTGCTGGGTAATTTTTAATCGTATCTCCATTTTTATAAAAGTAATATTCAACAACTAGTGTGTCATAATAATATAGCGCTGACCGAAATTGTTCCCCAGTAGAGTAATAACTCTCTGAGTTTTGGTGTTTCAAATTGTTTTTATACTTAAATGAAGAAGCTATGCCTCCTCCTCTATAATAGTCAACAATTGTGTATGCTTTTTTATTTTTTTGTATGATTTTTCTATTAAAGATTTTTGCTACGTTAGGTGCATATCTTATTTTATTAGTCTCTATAAAACTTTGGTTAGCAGAATAAATGCCCCTCCCTATAATTGCCATAATAATTGATGTTACAAGAACTCTTAAAGCAACTAATTTTCTCCTTTCCTGTATAATATTAGATCTAATTCTATGCTTTAAAGCTTCACTAATTTGTTCGTGTTTCTTAGGGGATGAATCGTAATCTATCTTGTGAATTTCAGCTTCATAAAGTTTTTTGATTTTTTCAAATGCTCTTTTGGGCTTACGAGTGTAAACTTCTTTACGCATACCAAAACCCATGTATCCCACATACTACAATTAAATAAATACTACCTCTGCAATAAATTAAAAATACACTTCGAACAAGCTAGCTAAATTTTATAAAACTCTCCTTCGTAATGTGCCGTAACAGGGTTTCCTTCATAATCAGTGCAATACATGTCAATTTTATAGCTTCCATCCCCAAGGTTTTCAACTTCTACGGCTCCATCCAAAAAAGACCCAAAATCACTTTCATCTGTTCTCCAATCAACATTTAATTCTGCAGTAGCTTTACTAATAGAAAAATCTTGATTAACAAATCCATCGATTTTATAGGTTCCGGAAGCAACGGACGAGTCTTGGCTCCATAAGTTAAATTTAAAATAGCTTCCCACTCCAGAATACGACCTTGTCGGCTGGTAAACAGCCGTAGTTGTGCCTGTATAAAAGGTTAATTCAATATTATAATTTTTGTTAGCAGGCAGTTTTAAGAATTGTTCCAATTCTGCAAATTTTATTTCATCCTCTACCCCATTAATAAGTAGTTTGTTTACATATTTTTTTGGTTCTTCTAAACCTCCAGAAGTGAAAGAACAAGCACTAATAATTAGCAGAAAAAAAATATAGATGTAATTCTTCATTAATTCAATTAATTATTTCATAGCAAAACTATAACTTATATTTTAGCCAATTGTTTTAACGCACCAAAATAAACTATGTTATGAATTGGATAAAAAAAATCATGGTTGGAATCGGAGTAATTATACTCATTCTAACTTCACTTTTTTATTTTTTAATCTACCCAAAGCTTTTAATCGCCTCTGGATATGCTGCAAAAAATGCCTGTTCGTGCATCTTTGTTGGAGGCATAAACGAAGAAACTGTTATGAACGAGGATATTAATTTTAATGTAATAAAATACGCCTCCACAATAATAGATTACGAAAACAAAACAGCTACTTCTTCTGTGTTCGGGATGCAAACCAAAACGGCTTATTACTCACCAAACACAGGTTGTGCTTTAATTCAAAACCTTAATCCAGAAGAAATTTATCGATACTCTAACGATTGGAAAATAAAAAAATACGACTCATTAGAAAATTGGTTTAGCTACATCGATACTGTTGAGCACTTAAGTATCTCTCAAACCGAGCGTTTATCAGAGGCAATTAATTCTGGTTTTTTAGAAGACAATCCTCTTTTAAAAAAGAAAAATAGCAGAGCTGCCGTTGTGCTTTACAAAGGACAATTAGTAGGCGAGCAATATTCTCCAGGATTTGATAAGGACTCGAGGTTACTCGGCTGGTCTATGACTAAAAGCTATACGTCTACAATGATAGGTATGCTAGCGAATGAAGGCAAGTTTAAATTAGATGAACCGATCCCTATTAAAGAGTGGCAACAAGATGACAGAAAAAACATTACTTGGATTGAGCTATTACATATGAATAGTGGGTTAAAATGGGAAGAAGAATATTTAGATATAACCGATGCGGTTAAAATGTTTTTTATGAGCGATGGTGCTGGTGAATATGCGGCACAATTACCCAAGTTAGTAGAACCAAATACAACTTGGGAGTATTCTTCTGGCACAACCAACATTATGGCTAGAGAACTACGTAAGCATTTCAATTCTAACGATGAGTATGTACGTTACATCTACGACCAGCTATTTTACAAAATAGGCATGTACAGTATGCTTATGGAAACAGATGCCAAGGGTATTTTTGTTGGTTCTTCTTACAGCTGGGCCACAGCTCGAGATTTGGCTAAAATAGGACAACTATATTTACAAAACGGTAATTGGGCAGGAGAGCAAATTTTAACAAAAGAGTGGGTTGATTTTGTACAGCAACCTGCACCCAACTCTAATGATAGATATGGCGGGCACTTTTGGCTTAATAAAGGAGGGTTTTACCCCGATGCTCCTAGAGACATGTATTCCATTACTGGATTTATGGGCCAACGTGTATATATAATCCCATCAAAAGAGCTTGTAATTGTTAGGCTAGGGCTTACAGAAAATAGAGCAGACTTTGATTTTAATGATTGGATTAAAGGCATTATTAAATCGGTGGAATAGCGAGGATTGTTGCGCTAACTTTTAATTCAATTATTTAACTTTGCACCTTATAATACCAATAAGCACATGCAGCACGAAAATAGCCCAGAACTAGATGGCAAATACCTTGGCACCATATCCAATGATTTTATAAAAGTTTGTGATAGCTTAAAAGAAGCTTCTTACCATATAAGAGACAGGGAGTTTTCGAAATATCCTATTTTCCCAATTAAGAAAAACGGTGAGCCAGAAATCGGGCAACTGCTCATAGGACGAAAAGAAGCTAGTACACAATGGAATTATAATGCCTCGTTTGTAGACGAGTTTGTACAACGAGAGTTAATTACCAAAGACAAAGAAGCTGCGTTTATTGCCAATTATAAAAACCCAGATGAATTCTGTTGCCTTTTTGTTATAGATGGAGATTTTACCCGATTTGTATTTATCCCCTACCCAGAAGATTAATGGATACTTCAATGCCATTAGAAGTAAGCAATTTAAACATCGGTTATAAGAGTAAAAAATCAATACTAATTGCAGAAAATTTAAACTTTAGTTTAAGTAAAGGCAAATTATACGGATTAATTGGCATTAATGGCATTGGCAAATCTACTCTTATAAAAACACTCAGTGGCCTGTTAAACCCTCTTGGTGGAGAAGTATTAATTAATGAACAAAATGTTTTTGGCTTGGAAGTGACAAAGCGAGCAAAGCTAATTTCTCTAGTACTTACAGATCATATTAATGCAGGACTAGCAACCGTAAAGGAAATTGTTGCTATGGGGCGTTTCCCTCATACCAATTGGCAGTTTAGCCTTGCACCCGCTGACTTAGATATAATTGATAAGGCACTGCTTTCCGTTGATATGTTAGATAAAAAAGAGGTATTATTTAGCCAATTAAGCGATGGGAATAAGCAAAAAATAATGATAGCCAAAGCCTTAGCACAAGATACTCCACTCCTTATTTTAGATGAACCAACCGTACATCTTGATATTAAAAACCGGTTTATTATTTTACAGCTACTGCAAAAACTTGCCAAAGAGCAGCATAAAACAATCATATTTTCTGGCCACGATTTAGAATATATGCTCACCTTTTGTGATCAGCTAATGCTAATGACGCAAGATGGTTTAACGATTAAGTCACCAGATACTTTTATTGAATCTGGAGAGATAGTAAAAGCTTTTGAGTTAGAAAAATTACATTTGCAAAAAATTAACTTCCTATAATAAATGACTAATCCATTTCTTCAATATACTCAAATTCAACGAATACTTCTAATTCGTTTTACGATATTGATGTTTGTTTATTCTATTTCTAGAATTGTGTTTTTTGCAGTTAACCAGAGTCTCTTTCAAGAAACTACCCTAGCTGGGTTTTTCAAAATACTGCTTGGTGGGTTAAAATTTGACCTTTCAGCATTATTATGGATTAATGCCATTTATATTCTACTGCAAACGGTTCCATTCAAATTTAGATATAAAGAAAGCTACCAAAAATTCTCAAATGGTTGGTTTCTAATATCTAATTCTATTTTTATTGCAATCAATAGTTCAGACATCATCTATTATCAATTTATTCTAAAACGTACAACCTTAAGTGTTATTAAAAATTTTGAAAACGAAACAAACTTAACAACACTTTTTTTGAGGTTTATTTTTATCGACTATTGGTACATTACATTGTTTTTAATAGCCATTATTTATGCAATGGTATGGTTTTATAAAAAAACGAAGGTGATTACTCCTCCAAATCAAACCCCAAAACTGTACTATCCAACACAGTTTATTTTAATGTTAATTATTTCATACTTTGCTATAATAGGCATACGTGGTGGTTTTACAGGAACAACCCGCCCAATAACATTAAACAATGCAGGACGATATGTTGAGAGGCCAAAGGAAATGGCTATTGTACTAAATACACCCTTTACTATTTTTAAAACCCTTGAACAGGAATCGTTCAAAAGACTAAATTATTTTAGCAAAGATGAATTGGAAACAATTTATAGCCCAATTCATACACCAAAGCCATTAGCTTCTTTCAAAGAAAAAAATGTAGTAGTTTTTATCCTTGAAAGTTTCGGTAAGGAATATTTTGGTACATATAACAAATCATTGGCCAATGGCACTTACCAAGGTTACACTCCATTTTTAGATTCTTTAATTGGCCACAGTTTGTCATTTCAATATTCTTTTGCCAATGGAGGAAAATCTATTGATGGCATTCCTTCAGTAATATCAAGCTTACCGTCCATCAAGGGCTCGTTTGTTTTATCTAATTATTCAACAAATAACACTTCTTCCTTAGCCACTGAACTTACTAAAAAAGGCTATCAAACTGCTTTCTTCCATGGAGCGCCCAATGGATCTATGGGTTTTTTAGCTTATACCACAGTTAACGGGTTTAAGGAGTATTATGGAAAAACAGAATTTAATAATGATGACTATTGGGATGGTGTTTGGGGTATTTGGGACGAAGAGTTCTTTCAATTTTTCGCTCATAAAATGGGCGAATTTAAGCAGCCATTTTTGAGTACAATATTTTCTGTATCATCGCACCACCCATTTAAAGTACCTGAAAAGTATAAAAACACTTTTCCGAAAGGAACTCTGCAAATGCATCAGGTTGTGGGTTATACTGATTACGCAATTAAACGTTTTTTTGATACTGCAAAAAAAACCGATTGGTACGATAATACTTTATTTGTATTTACTGCCGACCATCCAAACCAAACTCAATTTAAGGAATACAAAACAAGCCTTGGCAACCGAGCTGTACCCATCATTTTCTTCGATCCATCAGGTGATCTCACTGGCATTAGTTCGGAAGTCGCCCAACAAATAGATATAATGCCAACCATTCTTGGCTATTTAAATTATGATGAACCCTATTTTGCTTTTGGCAATAATCTATTAGACTCTACAGCCAATCACTTTGCTGTAAATTCAACAGGCACTTACTACCAACTAATAATGGATGATTATTTTATGCAGTATAACGGCATAGATAAACCAAGGCTTTTCAATTATAAAGAAGATGTATTTCTTTCAACTAATTTAGCCTCGCAAAATTTGCCTAAAATGGATTCTATGAGTCGTGTACTTAAAGCATTTATGCAACAATATAACAATCGAATGATTGATAATAAAATTTCGTATTAAGTTTATGACTTCCAATCGTTCAAATCCCAGTTATAAGAGTAGTATTTAATCTTATACTCATTTGTAATTGGCTTGGATAAATACTTATTTAGATATGCAATTTGATCTTTTTTACTGCTGCCAAAATGTAATGAGTACCAATCAAAGATCTGCGATAATTGCACTTCTTTTTTAGTTCTATCAATTTTAATAAAGCTCTCATCATTAATAGATAAGCTAGCCTGCTCTTTTAATTGTGCATAAACAGTATTTGGCATATAAACCGTGTTCTTTAATGGTGGGCAACCAACAGCTGCACAGGATAAAGCAAAATGCAACCTCGAATCTTTTGTCTTCCCAAATAATAATTTCTTTTCAAGATCATCTAAACTCAACACTACCTTACCTATAGAAAAAGACTTATCTGTAAAAAACCCCTTTACCTCTAACGGCCCTTTAGTAGGGTAATTATTTACTACATTATCTATCACTAACATGTTATAAGAGTTAATTACAAAAGCGATAAACTCATCATCTGTAAGCGATTTAAGATCGGTTGAATTAATTATGCTTACAATTTTGTTAAGTTCTTCTGGGTTTGCTTTTATTGCTGAGTAGTTAACCATTCCGTGCTTTACATATGTGTGCATAATGTGATCTACACTTTTGTAAAACTCCTGCTGTTGTCCGTTTGCAAAAAGTGTAATTCCTAAAAATAATAATGTTCCTAAAAAAGTTTTCATGATTTCAATGTTTTAACATTTATGTAGCTATAAACTACGGCTGAATGATTAAAGTTCCCGTTTACTTTGCTAAGTATATACCCACAAAGAAACGGCAACCACGCATAATGGTTTGTCTTCTAAAAGACAGAATGGATATTTATTGAATTTAAAATGATTTTTTTAGTAAATTCGTCTGTTCCTTAGACATCTTTAACCTAATTAAATAAAAAATGCATGTTGTAATCATTGGTAATGGCATCTCAGGCATTACCACAGCCAGGCATATTCGTAAATTGAGCGATCATCAAATTACTGTTATATCTTCAGAATCCGAATATTTTTTCTCAAGAACAGCCCTTATGTACATTTACATGGGTCATATGAAATTTGAGCATACTCAACCCTACGAAAATTGGTTTTGGGAGAAAAATAAAATTGATTTAGTCTATGATTATGTTAACATAATAAAACCCGAAGGACAGCAGTTACTACTCAAATCTGGAAAGAGTATTTCTTACGACAAATTAGTAATTGCTACTGGTTCTAAACCTAGACCTTTACCTACTCCTGGTGCCGAGCTTAATGGAGTGCAAAGCATGTACAGCAAACAAGATTTAGAGCAACTAGAGGACACCAAAAACATTAAAAACGCGGTTATTATTGGAGGAGGGCTTATTGGAGTTGAGTTAGCAGAAATGCTGCACAGCAGAGGTGTACATGTAACCTTAGCTGTAAGAGAAGAGAATTATTGGAACGTTGTGTTACCACCCGAAGAATCTGAGATGGTTGGTAAGCATATTATATCTAGAGGTATTGACTTAAGGCTTGCAACCACAGTGGAAACTATTAATGGCACAGACACGGTTACCTCTGTAACCTTCGGCACAGGTGAAGAAATTGCCTGTGAATTTGTGGGTGCTACCATTGGAGTAATAGCTAATATTGACTTTGTTAAAAATACGCAAGTAGAAATAAACCGAGGCATTCTTGTAAATAATCTATTAGAAACCAGTGTTAAAAACATTTACGCCATTGGCGATTGCGCAGAAATAAGGCAACCCTCTGTTGGCAGAAGACCAATTGAAGCGGTTTGGTACACAGGTAGAATGATGGGAGAAAGCTTAGCTCAAACTATATGTGGCAATTCTACTCCTTATAACCCCGGCATCTGGTTTAACTCAGCCAAATTTGTTGATTTAGAGTACCAGACTTATGGCGATGTACCAGCAAATATAGAGGGCGAACTTACCAGTGTTTTTTGGAGCGAAAAAGATCCAGAGCGTGGCTTACGCATAGTATATGAAAAAGACACATTAAAAGTAAGAGGGTTTAATGCCCTAGGCTTACGGTTACGACATGAGTTTTGCGATGCTTGGATAAAAGAAGAAAAATCTATGGACTTCGTACTTAACCATTTAGAAGAACTCAACTTCGACCCTGAATTTTTTAAAACATTTGCACTACAAGTAAAATCTCAGTTTGAGGCTTTAGTTTAAACATTTTACCATGAATCGATTAGGAATTATTTTAGTTATAATAGGCTTTAGCATTTTTTTAGCTATTCCTTTTATAACAACACATAACAATGCAAATAAGGTTATTACTGAAGAGTTTAGCTCCGAAGAAAAAGCAGCGTTGGCCACAAAGGCTTTTGAGCCTGTGCTTCAAACAGATATAACCACTTGGCAGCTGCTTACCATTGCTGAAAAGGCAATTCAACAAGTAAACAATGCTGTTTTA
>CAZDQR010000009.1:0-24586 GCA_964507315.1 uncultured Roseivirgaceae bacterium | reverse complement strand
CCAAATCGTAGTGAGCTAATATCAATATCCGTATTGGGATTAAACCCTTTCTCCGCTTTAATTCTCACTATAATTTCCTCGGTAAAACTGGTGAGTGGCTCTTTATTTACCACCGTCATCAATTTGCCAACGGTAAGCGGAATAACAATTTGTTTAGAGCTATGATTATCACCAGCTTTATCAAATTTCTTTAAGGTATCAATAACGGCAAAATGGGCTTGGATAGCTCTACCGTGTTCATCTTGAAGCACCTTAATACGTTCATATTTAAACCAATCCTCTTTGGTGCCATCTTTATAATTAGCTAGCCCAGGTATATACGCTTCACCGGGATCAGTTTTCCAGGTAATACCATCTTTCGATCTTAAATGATAGGCGATTCGACCTAGCCAATCATTTACTATTAAATGATATTGCACATCCGTTTTCCATAATAATGGATCTTCATACTCTCCATCTACGGGAGGGTAAATTCGTTTATCAGTTACTTGATACCAAGTTGAGTGGCCATCCTTACTAATGGCTACATCACCCCCTCTAGTTACCATAATAAAAGAGCCATCTTCACGCTTTGCAAAAGTAGTATTCGAAAGCCCTTCCGTTATTTTACGTTCACGTTTATCGAAATCAAGCTTATGATAGCTCCAAGGCCCATCTACACTTTTTGCTTCATAATAGCCATCAATAACATTTACCACATAAGTATTATCATCGGTAATAAACCATTCAGGATTATGCCCTTTACCCACTTCATTTACAACTTTATAGGGTCCATAGGAATTATCAGCCACCGCATGCACCACTATTGACTTTGGCCAGGTTGCGTGCCCTCTGGGCGCTTTCTCTAACCATCTGCACACAAATAAATGATACTTACCATCGAGTAATAAACGAGCATTACCACCCCAATACGACCACTCCATGTCTTCAATTCCATTATTGATATCACGTGGAATTACATTGGCCCCACCCCAGGTGTTGGAGGTCATACCACCAAGATCAGGCATAGGTAAAAACCGATCCATAAACCGCCCACCGTACGCCAAACTATCCCAGGTTGCAGGCCGCACTCTTTCCACAATTTGTGAGATTGCTTGTGTAAAACTTAACCCAAATACAATTATTAAAAATACTCTAATCATTATAATTTAAATTCTCTATCAGAAATATAGGGAACAAGGTCATATCCAAATTCACTCATATCAACATGCAATTCTTCGGGTGATGGACCTACAAACTCTGTTTTCTTACCAACTAATTTAAATGTGTTATCTGTAGAAATTTCGACATAGGCCCAAAGAGGGTTTTTATAAGGTGCGGTATATTTTAAATACGGGTGCGATTTATCTATCTTTTTGCTATAGCGTACGTGCTTATAATCGCTTCCTAACCATTGATAAGACATGCTGTTTATTTGGATGTAGCGAATGCCGTTAATATTATTGGTGTAATCTTGATGATGATGACCAGAAAAAACAAATTGCACTTTTTTAAAACCTGCTTTTTTGTTGGCTTTCTCCAAGACTAACCTACTTTGAGTACCATTATAAATGCCTCCTAAATCATTGTCTAAGCCTTGATGGCAAAAAACGATGGTTGGCAGGTTAGTTTCTTCTAGGTCTTTTGCCAACCACTTTAACTGCTTTTCACCAATAAATCTGGCATATCCAGCAGGGCGATCTTCTGAAGGGTCTTTATCATTTCCATCTAGTACCACAAAATGATAGCCTTTATTATCAAAGGAATAATATTGATCAATGGCGTTCCAAAATTTTACAACCTTTTTTCGATTAAAACCACCATCCATATCATGATTGCCTACTACAGCCTGGATAACTATTCCAGATATCCATAAACACTTGGTTATAATCATAGGGGCGACAAAAATCTCCCAGCTGAATAATAAAATCAAGATTTTTCTCCTTTGCCTCATCAATAAATGCCTGGAGTCGTTCATCCGCATCATGAATAACGTCTTTATGTATATCGGTACAAATACCGAATTTTAACAACTTTCCCTCTTGCTTTTTCTTTGGTTCTACATTCTTGGAACTCAAATTTAGAGGTAGCATAAAAGCAGCTCCACCAATGGAAAGAACTTTGATAAAATCTCTTCTTTTTTTTATTTAATATTTTTCCTTAATTGCTAACCTTACCTCACTTTCATATTCACAAGAAACAGTATCTGCTTGCACTTCAAGAGTAGAGTTATAACCATTATTATCTAGCAGCAAATTCTACTTTCCAATTAACCAGTTCAGTCATTTTAGGCAAATAGGAAACTTTAGCAATATTGCCGTTTTGAGTAACCTCTGCCTTTACTCCATTTATAGTTGCGGAGCTCAACGTATAATTCTCTGGTACATAAAGTGAGATGACATAAGCATCATCAATAACAACTTTACTGCTTCCTGTAAGTGCGTTTTTATTCCAGTCTAAGGTTTTAATTTCAGCGGCCCCTTGAGATAAATGACGATTGGTAGATACCAATTGTGGTCGATCCAACTTCTTACGAATCGCTAGTGATTCAAGACCATAAGCCTCTAACTTTCCTAGTTTGATTTCATTTTTATGAACGCCTAAAAACTGATCACTCCAAAATTCATACACCAAGTATTCGTTTGAAGGTTCTAATCCCAAATCTGCGAATTTAATCGTCACTGCTTCAAGTGGCTTTTTCTTCTTTTGAGTCCAATTAAGGCGGTGTAACACATTCCAGTTTTCATAAGAAGTAGTAAACTCGTTCAGCCAAAAGGTGCTCACTTTTCCAAATTGATCTCCATCAATAGCCGTTGGGCTTTTACCAGAGATTATTTCTGTTCGTTTATGCTCTTTGAGCCAATCAGTTTTGCCTGGATCGAAATCGTATAACTGACCAGGTACAGAAAATAGTACTGGCGATGAATGACGCAATCCAAATAGGTTATTATCATTGGCGTATACCTCTGGTTTATCACTTAACATTAGCATTGCCCCAGCAATTGAAGCCAAGGCAGGGCGAATGATTGATTCTTTACTGGCTGCTGTTCTAGCTTCTAAGTTTTTTACATTGCCTACATCCTTGGCCTTTTTATTAGGCATTACATCGCAATGGTCAGGATCGTTGCGCCACACAATTCCATTCCAAGAATTGTATTGTTGCATCGTTACGGGCCCATAGCCATCGCCACCAATTCTGCAAGCATCGGCTAAGCCAATTGCTTCGGGCAATACGCCCCAACAAGCCAATACAAATGTATCGTCCCCTAATTCTTCACGCGCTACTTGTAAATAAGCTCGAATTACTTCGTCAGGATCAATTCCTTTTTCTTCGCACCATGCTAAGTTATTATGAAGATTATCGTATAAGTAATGTCTTAACTGATCAATTTTAACATACTCCACTCCAGCCTCTTTTAAGCCTCTAAATGTAGGGCGGATAAGTGCTTCCACCACTTCTGGGTTGGTTGCATCCATTACATAACTTACCCAAGGAGCTGCAATTGGGTTGCCAGCCTTATCCAATACAAACCAATCTGGATGCTCTTTTACCGTTTGTTCATCCGAAAAGAAAGACCCCATCCAAATAGCGGATTTAAAGCCTGCATCGTTTACCGATTTAACATACCCATCTAATCCACTAGGAAAAATGTCCTTTTTCCAATCTAACCACGTTGTTGGTCGCCCACCAAGATAGCCGTGTGCCATTTCTGAATTTTCTCGGCCTTTGTCATTTTCGCCTTGAAAAACATCATCAATTTGAACAAACTCATACCCATAATCAGCGAGATGCTTTTCCTCCCAAATTTTCAATAAATCGTTATTGTCCTTTTCGGTAAAATCTCTAAAGTACGCCCACCAAGAGGACCAACCGGTAACCGACTCTTTATACACTTGGTAGGTCCAAGGTTCGAAATATGGCAGATTTTTATGTTTTTGATAATAGCGCGGTCTAAATACAAGTTCGGTATTTAGCGCACTAAAGCTAATTTCAAAACGAGTAGTGCCATCTGAATTTCTAAATGATTTAATCACCGTTCCTTCTGGAAACTCAAGCATCCAATCTCTATTACGATCGTAAATAACATTATTACGAAGGTTATTACTTAGCCCGTGCGAAGTACGAACTAAAGCAAATTTTTGCTGGGCACTGCCATTGGTTTCTGCCGCCAACGCTTCTGAACTACCATATATAATGGCCGTTGCGTTTGTTTCCTTATTAAAACTTAAGCTAATTCGTTGTTCTATAATATCTGTACCGTTTATGGCTGAAAAAGCCTCCCCAGATTTCGAAAATTTAGCTTCCAAAATAGAGTTTTCATCATAGTTTAAAATCAGGCTTTTTTTATTTGAAGCAATTTCAAGAGTAGCAGGTTCGTTTGCCGGAGCACTTAATTGATCTTGGCCATTGGCTACTTGGTAACTTAATCCGCTAAGTAATACCAGAAGTGATAGATAATAATTCTTCATTCTTACGTTCATTCAGTGAAACAAAACTCAATCAGTTAAAAATACAAGTTAATATTCAACTTGTATTTTTAACTGACAATGATTACTTATTTAGGGATTATACTCATATCAATTTTCGAATTCTCTCCCTCCTCTATAAATAACTTTAGGATACTTCTGTTCTCATCCCAAACTGTTCTATAAGATTTTTTATCAATATTAATTTTTAATTCATACCCATTTGGATAATGCTTTTGAGGGATATAAATCTCTGTGGGTGCAGTAATACTTGCATCTGAACTAAATGTCAACCAGAATCTTACATCCTCTAAATCAAACCCATAACTAATTGGGTTACCCGCAACACTTTGGGGATAAGGTCGAATAAGTATTTCATTGGCTTCTGTTGACTTTGCATTTTCATCAAAAGGAGACCACGAGTCATTTTTCATATAGGCCCAATATGCCCAACCGCTTGAGGTTTTGTCTAGCATAGTCATTGCATCCTTCAAAAAATCTAGAGATCCTGGCTGCTTAATATTTAACCCAAATTCACCAACCAACATGGGTGCATTCTGGCGTTTTATCTCTCGGTTTCTGTTGGCTGCCCATCCTGCTAAAAACATTGGAAACCCAATGTACTTATCCATAAGATCCAAATCAAGTGTATAAATATGAGGAAAATAAGCCAACCTGTCTTCTCCTTCTCGATCATCGTCTAAAACATCTAGTCTCGATTTTAAGCCTTGGTTTACACCCAAAGCAGATGGCTCATAAAAAATCCAATTTTCAGAATCTACTTCACGAATAGCAGGAATAATATCTTCATAAAAAGGCTGCAAGTAGCGTTCTTCGAAAGCAAATGCTTCGCTTGTTGCCATAGTAGGCTCGTTATATAAATCATAGCCAATAACTGCTGGGTGATCCTTAAACTCTTTAACTAACGCAACCACGGCTTTAATGTAGTGCTCTTGCAACTCACCGTGGCCCCGAGATTTATCCCAAAAATTATTAATAGAGGCAATTACTGCAGGTTGGCGATAATTAAGCTCCCAAGGCTCTTGCATTTCAAATGGCTCTCCATCATCAATAATTGCCCAATCAGGTGCTCCATCTCCACCATATTGCAAGGCGTATAAATCTTGGTGCATATCCAATACTACATGCAAATCCAATTCTTGACACCAATCTAACCGCTCTCTAATTCGCGCAAAATAAGCAGTATCATATACTCCTTTTTCTGCTTCTATGCCATCCCAAAGAACTAGGTAGCGAACAAAATTTAAACCCCATTTTTCCGGTAAATCGGCATAATTCTGTCTTTGTGGCCAACCAACACGTAAAGGATCATGCTTAGCATCAGCATTCACATTTACTCCGTGTAAAATAAGGGAACGCCCTTCTTTATCTTTTATAAATCTCCTGTCAGTGTTTTCAGAATAGGTGCAACTTCTTACTGTTAATAAAACTAATAGCAGAAAAATTCCTGCCCAAATCATTTTTTTTATCTTAGTCCTGTTCATAATTTTTATTCCTTTTTTGTAAAGGGTTAAACTGTTTTATAGATCTTATTTTTGAGGAACTTTATTTTTACCATTCCTGAATTTATACACATTGCCGGCAAAGTCAGTAACCAGAAAACCATCATTAACAGGCGTTACAGCAGCTAATATTGGTGCTCCTACATTTATTTTTTGAATCATTTTACCATCAAGAGGATCAACCATATATAAGTACCCATCAGATGCACCAAAAACGATTGTTCCATTTACCAGAATTGGAGGCGTTTCTACTGTATGGCTTTCATAGTTTGAATATGGTGAAGTGTACACCAAGGCATCTCCTGTTATTGTTTTCCATTCTTCTTTGCCACTTAACTTATTCCACGCCACTAAACCATTATTTTTAGTACCCATAATTATTAAATTATTTAGGAGGAAAGGTTTGGTAGAAGTAAGTAAACTGTAATCAGTTTTAAAGTATGAATACATGTTTCCGGTCAGCACATCCAACAGCCCAATTCCATCTTTTGACGCAACGTATAAGGTGTCATTCTCCCAAGTAGCGGAACTGCTTCTAAAGCGAAACCCAGAATCTTTCTTTTTCCATAAAAGTTTACCGGAATTTATATTATGGGCATAAAGTGCTTGCCAATTAGATGCTGCTAATAAAACATCATTTGCCACTATCATTGTATGCGTAGCACCTTCGCCCCCTTGCCAATCGTTGTTTATCCAAATTGTTTCGCCAGTGTTAATGTCAATGGCTTGTAGGTAGTTTCCGAAACCCGTATAGTAAACACCATTTTTAACAACATTACCTGTATTAATACGATCCCAAACTTGACTGCCCTAACTCCTTTTTCCATTCTAATTTTGCAGTTTCAGCATTAATGGCATAGGCTATTCCAAATTGGTCGGTCGCTAACACCATTCCATTTGCGTAGCAAATTGTGTTTTTTACAGATCCCTTCGTTTTGTAATGCCAAAGTTTCTCACCAGTTGCTTCATCAAAAGCCGTGATTCCACATGTCTCCAACCCAAAATCATCTATGCTTGCAACAAATACGCTCCCGTTGGATTCAATGGGTTTTGCCATCCATATATTAGATTTTACGGTAGCAAGCCAAGCGAGTTGAAATTTGTCTGAGGGTGCTTTGTTTGGCAGTATGGCAAAGCTAGTTTGTTGTTTGGCTGTATCGCCATTTGCATACGTAGCTACCACATTCAATTGCCATTTCCCTTTAAATTGGCTTTTGCCAATAGGCACTTTTACACTCCAATTCCAATCAGTGTTTTGTTTGAGATTAACAGTTATTTCTTCCTTAATTTCATTAACTAATTGAGCCTTAACAGCTATAGTTTGTGAAATAGTATGGTACGTATTTACAGATACAAGCACCTCATTACTTTGATTATTCTGCTGAACTATTTCTAGGGGAGCATTAATCGTAATATGCTTTGTTAGGTAGCTATACCTGGGTTCTATTTCAATTTCTCCATTTTCTGCTACATTATAGACTAAAAAATTAGAGGGCGAATGATCAATTCCCCCTTTATCTGGAGGTGATGAACAAACACTAATTGGCCCATTTTTACCGTGCTGTTTCTTATAGTTGATATGCCAATGCCCGTAAACCCAAGCTTTTAAATTATGGTCATTTAAGTTGATCTCTTTTCCTCTTCCTCCACTAAAAATAAAGACATCATCAAACGTTAACAGGTCGTGGTTGAACACGACCAAATTCATTGACGTATCCACTTGAGCCAACTCATTTACCAACCAATTATAAACCTGCTTTTTTGTGTAGGATGGTTTAAAATCGCCATTTTTCATAGGTGTTACCACAAAATGTGTATTCCCTGCATTAAACGAATAATAAACTGGCCCAAATAATGATTCATATAATTGTTCTCCATATTCACCCTTAACCAAATCGTGATTACCGATACAATAAAACACGGGCAGCCCCATCGTTTTAGTATTGATAGACTTTGCATGAAACTCCAGCCCTTTTTCGTAACAGATATCGCCTGTGTGCACCATAAAGCCCACTTTATTGCTATTGGAATAATCCTTTAGATTATTAATCCAATCACCGTACTCATACGTTTCTGTATCTGTAATTTGAATAAATTTTGCTTCTTTTTCAGTTCGCGAATATTTAATCAAACCAAAATTATAGAGCTTAGAATCTTCTGTGACTTTTTGATAGAAATCTCCAATGGTTCGATACCCCGATGGTATAGAAATGAAAATAAATTTTGTGTCTTTGTTTTTAGAAAGTTTAAACAGGCCGTCTGCACCAGAAAGAACAACATCTTTACCATTTGAAACTGCCACACCTACTCGTGGAGTTTCACCAGGGTCGTACACTCCATTTTTATTTTCATCAATATATACCCGCCCTTGAACTATTGCTTTAGATGATAGGGGAGAAATAAATATTAATAAAAAACTTATCAGAGTTAGTTTCATAAAATGCACTGTTTAATTACGCTATTCCTTTATACTATTTTTTTAATCAGTTTAAAATATTTGAATGGCACATACCTCAGAGGCAAATCAATCCAAGTAGGAGTTGTAACTACAGACCTCTCGTTGCTAAACGCAAGGAAGCTCCGCTTACCGTGATAGGTTCCCATTCCACTGTTACCTACTCCGCCAAAGGGTAAATTATGGTTGGCAATATGTACGAGGGTATCATTTATACAAACTCCCCCCGAAGTGGTTTTTCCTAAAACTGCTTTAGCCTCTTTATTTTTACCGAAATAATAAAAGGCTAAAGGCTTCTCATTTTTGTTAACATACTCAATGGTTTCATCTATATGAGTAAAGCTCATTACAGGCAGAATTGGTCCAAATATTTCGTCCTGCATTATTAAAAAATCAGGATTAACATTATCTATGATAGTGGGTTCAATAAACTTCTCTTCTTTGTCAATAGTACCACCAGAATAAATATCTCCTTCCTCCATTAATTTACCTAATCGATCAATAGCTCGTTGATTTACGATGCGTGGGTAAAACCTGCTTTCTTTAACATTTTCACCATACATCTCCTTAATATTCTTAGCTATTTTATTTAACAACTCCTCTTTTATAGATGTGTGTGCAAATAGATAATCTGGAGCAATACAAGTTTGCCCAGCGTTAATAAGTTTACCCCAAGCAATGCGCTTTGCGGCTATATCTATATTGGCATTGGCATCTACAATACAGGGGCTCTTACCACCCAGTTCTAACACCACAGGTGTTAAATATTCTGATGCAGCTTTCATTACTACCTTGCCAACTTTAGAGCTGCCAGTAAAAAATATGATATCGAATCGTTGCTTTAATAAAATTATATTTGTTCCTCTGCCCCCTTGAACCACAGTTATATAGGCAGGGTCAAAAGCACTCTCAATCATTTCCTCCATTACCTTGGCCACCGTTGGCGTATCAGGCGAGGGCTTTAACACACAAGTTCCGCCAGCCGAAATAGAACCAATTAGTGAATTAATTAATAATTGAAATGGGTAATTCCAAGGAGCTATAACCAAAGACATCCCCAAAGGCTCATATACTACTTTACTGGAGGAAGGAAGGATATGAAAAGGAGTTGTTACTCTTTTGGGAGCGGCCCATTTTTTTAAATGATTAATATGATGCTTAACCTCCCCAAGTACGATACTTATTTCTGTCAAATATGCTTCCTCAGGCGATTTGTGTAAATCTTGCCATAAAGCATTTTCTAATTTTTGCTGATAATCTAGAATTGCCTTTTTCAAAGCTTTAAGCTGTTTTAGCCTAAATGAAACATCTTTTGCCTTATTCGTTGAAAGGAATTCTCTTTGGCTTTCAATACGTTGAATAATGACAGATTCAGCAGTTTCTTTAATCATAATTATAAAAAGTAATTAAATTTTACACTTCGTAAACCCATTGTTTTGCCACTAGTTATCAAAATAGTAGCCAGCTATACATAATTGTAAGGCTTATTAGAATCTAAGCTATTCTATTTTCAATTATCGCCCCTAACTGAAGTAGCATTACTAGCTAAAATCGCTGTATTTGGTATAAGTGGATAAATCTGGTTTAATCCATCAAAATCTATAATGATTAAAAAATTACAACAAAATGCAGTTGTCCCTATTCACAGAAATCTACTTATACAAACTATCGACAATAAGCCATACTGAGCAATCAGAGCTGCTTTACTGAAACTAAAAAGAAAATTATGGAGGTTTAAATTCAATTTTCCACCGTTCGTTCACCACATAAACAATACAGTTTAACCCAATTTAAAGTCAAACATTGTAATGAAAACTGACTATGAATAGCTTTGATAAGCTCATAAAATAAATTTAACAAAATGATAAAATTAAAGAAGTACATCTTTCTAACGTTTGTGTTAGCAATATTTATTGGTGGCCAGTTAACTGCCCAAAACAAAGTTCTTATAATCGGAATAGATGGCTGTAGGCCAGATGCGCTGTTAAATGCCAAGACAGAAAACTTAGATAAACTATGGAAGAATGGGGCTTATTCATTCACCACAAAAACAGATGAATTAAGCAGTAGTGGTATCTGTTGGACGGGTATGATGACGGGTGTATGGCACGAAAAGCATAACGTATTAACCAACTCGTATAAAAACCCTAATACAGACGAATATCCTCATTTTTTTAAGAGAATTAAACAAGAGAAGCCTCAATTAAAAACCTATTCGATTGTTAACTGGGGTCCGCTCCATACCATTTTTGATAAAGAAGATGTAACAGAATCTAAAGTTTGTTTAACCGACAGGATGGTAAGGTCTAATGTAATTAAAACGTTAAAACACAAAGATGTGGATGTACTGTTTTTACAATTTGATAATGTAGATCATGCTGGCCACAGTAGTGGTTACGGGCCTGATAATAAAAAATACCTTGAAGCCATTGAGCGAAAAGATAAAGACGTTGGCAAAATTATAAAAGCCTTAGAATCGAGGAAAAATTATGCGAACGAAAACTGGCTAATTCTAGTATCAACCGATCATGGTGGTAGCGAAAAAGGCCACGGTAAAAACATACCTGAGCACACTACTATTTTTTACATTGCCAACGGAAAAAGTGTAAAAAAAGGGGAACTTAAAAAACAGGTTAGTAATATAGATGTAGCTGTTACAGCGCTTAAACATTTAGGAATTGATGCCAAACCTGAGTGGAATTTAGATGGCAATGTATCTGGCCTAAAAAACTAAAATTCATTCTCTACTTTTCTGACAACTACTAAATGAAAATTTTCTTTTTCTCCATTTTGCTGCTACCAACAGTGGTTTTCTCCTTTCAGAAAAACCCTGAGTATTCCGTTCCTGATAAACCGTGGCCAGATATTTACGGAAGCCATCGCGTAGTTTTTACGGTTGATAAACCTACTGAAGCTATTCAATTAAATGTGCTTTGGAGACGACACGACAAAAAAGTAGATAAAAAACAGTTCATCATTATTAATGCTGCGACTAACAAAAAGATTACGAATATTAACCGCGTTCTAGTTAATAATGAAAAGTGCAACTTGGTAATAGGCCCAATAAAAACTCCGGGAACTTATTATTTCTATTACTTGCCTTACAAAATTAAAGAGGCGTATGGGTTCTATAATGATAAATACTTGTCTACTGAATCTCCAGCTTCTCAATCTTGGAGATCAACTAATAACCTGAATAATAAATCAGCTATTAAAAAGTTACCTATGGCCGAGGTGGTTTCAATCCAATCTCGAACACAGTTCGATAGTTTTTACCCAATGGAAGTAATTCCAACGAGTGGTGAAAAGATTGCTTTTCTAAATACAGTGCAATCAGATTATATCTTATTCCCAGAAGGGAGAGAAAACCCCATTAGGATGCGAGATGAGATTCCACTAAAATGGATTGAATCTGGAATTAAAAAAGAGTTTGTAGGAGAAGCCTTTAAAGATGAGTATTTCACTTTTCAAGTGGGCCTTTATGCGCATAAAAAGGAATTGAAGAATGTCAAAATCACCTTTTCAGAGTTAGTAAATGAAGGTTCGAAAATTGCCCCAGCACAACTTACTTGTTTTAACTTAGAGGGCATTGATCCTTTTGGCTCTCTATTTAGTATTGATTTAGATGTTGCCCAAGGCAAAGTACAACCCTTATGGATAGGTGTTGATATTAACAATTCCACTACGCCAGGAACGTATAAAGGAAATTTACTTATTGAAGCAGATGGTGTTGAAAATCAACGTATTTCCATAGCTATTAATGTACTAAATAAAACCATTGAAGCTAGAGGTGATAACGAGTCCTGGAGGCATTCGAGGTTACGATGGCTCAATTCTACCAGAGGAATTGACGATAAGCCCACTTCACAATACAAAGACATCAACACCATTAATAAAAACACGTATGAGTTAAGTGGAAAAACGATAAAACTAGCACCTTCTGAACTCCCCTCTTCTATCAATGTGTTTGGAACAGAATTATTACAAGAACCCATCAAATTTATTATAGAAAGCTCCAATGGTGTTGTTGGTTCGATCCTCAAAAACATTGAATTAACGAAAGATGCAACAGGTGTTAAAACCACTTCTTGGACAAATAACACATCCCAACTTGCTCAAACAGGCACAAGAACCATTGAGTCGGATGGATATATAAATTATAAAATAACCTTAAAAGCTACTGAAGATATTAGCCTAAAGGATGTTCGATTAGAAATACCTTTTAAAACAGAAGTTGCTCAGTATATGATGGGAATGAACCTCCCAGGCACCGAAGTTCCTAATAAACATAAGGCCAAATGGCGTGGTCCTCACGATAGTTTTTGGATGGGCAATACCAATGGTGGCTTATGGTGCGAATTTAGAGACGAATCCTATCACGGGCCATTACTGAAATTATACAAACCTGCCCCTCCATTGAGCTGGAATAATAAAGGTAAGGGTGGATTTAGAGTAAAAAAACAAGGTAAAACCACTACGGCAATTGCATATAGTGGAAGAAAAAATCTAAAAAAAGGTGATTCAATCACTTTTGAATGGGCATTTTTAATTACGCCTGTTAAAAAGATAAATTACCCATTTATTGCGGTGGATGAAATGAAAGGGTTTGTAAAGGAAATGCACGAACATGGGCAAAAGGTAAAAATCTATTACACCGTTAGGGAATTAACAAATTACACCACCGAAATTTGGGCGTTAAGAAGCCTTGGTAATGAAATTTTAGGTACTGGCAAGGGAGGAGGATTTACATGGTTGCAGGAACACCTAATAGACGATTATTATCCACAGTGGTATCAATACTTTTCTGATAAAAGCCCAGATGCCTCCATTGTAAATGCCCAGAGAGATTCTCGTTGGTATAATTATTACATCGAAAGTTTGGCTTGGCTAATTAAGAACATTGATATTGATGGTTTATACCTTGATGATGTGTCGTACGATAGACGAATTTTAAAGCGGATGCGAAAAGTACTTGATGCTGAAAAACCTGGATGTATATTAGACCTGCATTCGAATACTGGATTTTCAAAAGGGCCAGCCACACAATACACCGATTTCTTTCCATATATTGATAAATTATGGTTTGGAGAAAGCTTTAATTATAATAAGATGGATGCCTCTAATTGGTTAGTAGAAGTTTCTGGAATACCCTTCGGGCTAATGGGCGATATGCTTCATAATGGAGGTAATAGATGGCTAGGAATGTTATATGGGATGACGGTTCGCTTGCCTTGGAATTCGAATGCAAACTTGGCCAACCCTGTACCGATTTGGGAAATATGGGATCAATTTGAAATTTGGGATGCCACAATGATTGGCTTCTGGGAAGACGATGTTCCCGTAACCACAGATAACTCGAATGTAAAAGTTACAGTGTATAAAAAACAAGGTAGCACCTTGATCTCAATCGGTAATTTTTCTAAAAAAACTCGAAAGGTAAAACTGAATATTAATTGGCAAGAGCTAGGCTTAGATAAAAACAAGGTGGAGCTAATTGCACCAGAAATAAAGGATTTTCAACAGTCAACTCAATTTAAAATTAATGAGGTAATTGAAGTAAAAGGAAAAGAAGGCTGGCTTATTATTATTAAAAGCAAATAGCATTATTTCAACAAGTAATCAATATCTATTCACCACATATATTACGTAACTTAACCCAATTCAAGGTGAATTATTGTCCATATTAAGCAAGTAGAATATTTTTATAAGGTCGATTTAACTTGGTTTAATTAATAAGCAAATTATTAAGATGAAGCATAACAGAAGGAATTTTATTAAAAACACAGCAGCACTCACGGCCTTAACGGCAATTTCTCCAGTTGCTAGTTTTGCTAAAACAGATAACAGTAGCTTCAAATCGAAAAAAGGCAATGTTTTTTTAACAAAACCCTATTTACAAAACCCAACAGAAACAAGCATTACAATTATGTGGATTGTAAACCGCCCTTCGTATAGCTATGTTGAGTTTGGAAAATCTGAAAATTTGGGCTTAACAGCCAATAAAATTGATAGTGGATTAGTGGTTGCTTATAACAGGATTAATAGCATTAGCTTAACTGATCTACAACCAGGAACCACGTATTTTTATCGAGTTGTATCCAAAGAAATTAGCAAATTCAGTCCGTATAACTTAGAGTATGGTAAAACCATAAAAAGCACCACTTATTCTTTCACAACTCCTGATTATAATTCTGAAGATGTTTCTATGCTCATCTTTAATGATGTACACGACAGGCCAGAATCCATTCCACATTTATTAAACTTAGTAGATACAAGCTCAACCGATCTTGTGTTTTTTAACGGTGATATCTTTAATCATATGATTGATGAAGAACAAATCATTAATCATTTTTTAGATACCTGCGGAGAAGAATTTGCCACAGAAACGCCCTTCTACTTTGTGCGAGGAAATAATGAAACACGAGGAAATTTTAGAGCAAAGCTACAACAGTATTTCTCTAACCCCGAGGGCAAACAGTATTACGATTTTAAATGGGGCGCAACCCATTTTACGGTAATCGATACCGGAGAAGACAAACCCGATGACCATGAAGTATATGGGGGCATCGTAGCCTTTGATGCCTATAGAGAAGAACAGCTCGTATGGTTTAAAGAAGTAATAAAAACCAACGCTTACCAAGAGGCCAAGTTTCGAGTAGTGCTTATGCATATACCTATGTATTATTCGGATGAATGGCACGGAACCACCCATGTTAGAAAGCTTTTTTCTTCGGCCTTTAACGAAGCAGAAATTGATTTATGCATTAGTGGACACACGCATAAATATGAAGTTGAAAAGCCAAAGAAAAATAATAAAGTAGACCATAACTATCCAATTATCATTGGCGGAGGCCCTAAGAATGGCAACAGAACAATTATTAGCCTAAAAGCCAATGCAAAAGAGCTCGAGCTCAAAATGGTAAGAGATGATGGTAAAGAAGTGGGCCATATCAAACTTGATTCAAAACGTTAACATTCCATTATGAAAAGGCTAAAGACTTTACTTGTTGGTTTATCTATATTTTTCACAACAGCATTATTTGCACAAACTATTGGGAGCTCAACCGAAACTAAACTAAGTTTAGACGGAACTTGGCATTTTAATCCAGCTCCCAAAAACGATTGGCAAAAATCAAACAATCAAACTGATTGGAATACCATTGAAGTACCTGGCGAATGGGTAATGCTAGGTTACAGCGTTGAACTGGGCAAAGAGGCTGCCTATACAAAAGAGTTTACCATTCCTACAGACTGGAGCAATAGCATTATTTACTTAAGATGCGATGCTGTTTTTAGCAAAGCTAATATCTGGATAAATGGGCAAGAAATAGGCACACATATTGGGCCTTTTATTGCTTTTGAAAAAGAAATCACCGCTTCAATTAAACCCGGTAAAACCAATCAAATTGCCATAGGCATTACTGCTGAAACTTTGGCAGACACACTTATGTCGGGTACGCAGTATGCGGCTCACCAAATTGGTGGAATTCTTCGCAAAATATATGTGTACGCTGTTCCTAAAGTTCATCTTAAAAATATAGCGATTGAAACAGATTTTGATAACGATTATAAGAATGCCACTTTGAAGATAAATGGGTTGCTTTTAAACAGAGCTAAATCTGATTCTACTTCTATTCAATTTTCATTAATTGACCCCAAAGGCAATAAAGTAGAATTAAAAAATGATACTAAAGGTTTCTTCTTAAAGAAAAATGAAACCAAGAAAATAAATTTGAGTTTTAACGTTAATAACCCTCTAAAATGGGATGCGGAACATCCAAACTTATATCAATTAGTTATGGATGTTAATTCTTCTGCAGGCAATCAAAAAATTACTAAAAACATTGGGTTTAGAGAAATTAAGGTAGAAGGAAACCAACTGTTTGTTAATGGAGCACCTATAAAACTAAAAGGTGTAAACAGGCACGAAGCACACCCTTTACTGGGTAGAAGCCTTAATTCTAAATTATGGAAACAAGATGCACTCTTGTACAAAGAGGCAAATATTAATTACATAAGAACTTCACATTATCCCCCATCTGAAGAATTTATTGAATGGTGTGATAAGCTTGGTTTATATGTGGAATTGGAAAACCCACTCTGCTGGATTGGCCATGGTGCGAATGCCAATTGGCAACAAGATGACCCGCATAAAGAAGAGATTTATGAGTATATGGAAGATATTTCAGGTGCTAATATTCAGTTTTTTGGAAATCATCCGAGTATCATCATTTGGTCTATGGCTAATGAATCTGCCTGGGGGCCTAATTGGGAAAAGTTAGCAAATTTTTATGCTAAAACCGACCCTAGCAGACCCGCAACTTTTCACGACCAAACGTATGGTGGTTTCAATAATTTTGGCAGTACTGCCATGCCAATTGCTAACTATCATTACCCTGGCCCCAAAGGCCCAGAAATTGCCAATGACTACCCTCGCCCTTTGCTGTATGGCGAATTTGCTCATTTAAACACTTATAACCGAACTGAAATAGTTACCGACCCTGGAGTAAGGGACTCTTGGGGACGAGGTTTTTATAATATGTGGGAAAGTATGTACCAAAGCCAAGGGTGTTTGGGCGGTGCTATTTGGTCTGGCATAGATGATGTATTTTATTTACCAGATGGCAGAACAGTGGGTTATGGCGAATGGGGCCCTATTGACGGGTGGAGAAGAAAGAAGCCTGAATATTACCATATAAAAAACACCTACTCTCCAGTAAAAATTCTTACCAAAAAAATAGCTACTCCTTCTAATGGGAAAGGAATTACGATAAAATTTGAAAACAGATTTGACTTTACAAACCTAAATGAATGCACCATTAATTGGAGCTTGGAAAACGAAAGTGACCAAATAATTATTGAATTGCCCCCTCACCAAAGTGGAGAAATTACCATTTATCCAAAGACTAAAAACTTGGATGGGGAATTATTAAATATTGAAGTTACATCACCCCAAGGGTTTAATGTAGCATCAGTTGTTATTGAAATAGGGAATGTAAAAAGGGACAACTTTCCATTTATAAAAACAACTTCTAAAAATCTAACAGCTTCTGAAAAAGGCAACATAGTATCTATTCAAAGCGCTAATTTTAGTTGGGATTTTGATTTAACTCAAGGCAAATTGGTGAGTGCAAAATCTGGTAATACGAAGGTGTTAACTGGTGGAGCAGAATTAATGATTTTAGAACTTACTACTGGGGCAACCAAGACAGAACATAGTTTAGATATCCCATTTCATAATGATGTTTGTACAAACTGGTTGGTAAAATCTTCGAAATGGAAATTTGAAAACAACACAGTTATTATTAAAGTCAAAGCATCTTATAATGAGGCCAAGGGAGAAATACAATACGTTTTCACTAATGATGGAGTACTAAAAGTTAATTACAACCTTACATCAAAAATAAAGGTTGACCCGCGCCAATGGGGAATGGTTTTTAGTAGCCCTACAGAAATTAAAAATTTACAATGGTATAGAAAAGCTTTATGGTCGTCTTACCCAGAAGATCATATTGGAAGAACCGTTGGAAGTGCAATTCCTTTTGAGGAAAACAGTCCCTCCACATTAATTAGAGAAGAGCCTACTAACGCTTGGCGTTTTGATTCCAACAAGCTTGGAAGTAATGATTTTAGATCAACTAGAGAAAATATCTACTGGTCTGCACTCACCAATGATAAGGGCATTGGGTTAACCGTTATTTCCGATGGGAAACAGGCTTTTCGCTCCTTTGTCAGTGGTGAAAAGATCAGCTTTTTAGTGGCCGATTATTCAACCGGTGGTGGCGACTCATTCTTTAGGACGCATTATGATGCAGAGAGAAAAAATCTAAAAAAAGGAAGCAAAATAGAGGGAACCATAACAATTCAATTAGTTAATGGTAAGAAAAATTAAAAAATTAGTATGCAAACAATTCCAACCAGAACATTAAACTCAGGAGATAAAATACCAGCCATTGGGCTTGGTACTTTTGGTTCAGATAATTACTCACCTCAGGAGGTGGCTCAAGCCGTACAATTTGCCATTAAAAATGGATATAGACATATCGACTGTGCCTCCGTGTATGGTAATGAAAAAGAAATTGGAGAGACGTTTTCTACTGTTATTAGTAACGGAACTGTAACTCGAGAGGAGCTGTGGATAACCTCCAAAGTGTGGAATGATATGCACGGTAAAGGAGATGTAATTGCCTCCTGTAAACAAAGTTTGAAAGATTTACAACTTGATTACCTCGACCTATTTCTTATCCACTGGCCTTTTCCTAATTACCACGCACCGGGTTGCGATGTAGATAGTCGTAATCCTGATTCGAAACCATATAACCACCAAAATTATATGATTGCCTGGAGGCAAATGGAAGAATTAGTAGATATGGGCTTGGTTAAAAACATTGGTACTTCTAATATGACGATTCCTAAAATGGAATTACTCCTAAAAGATGCTAAAATAGCTCCAGCCGTAAATGAGATGGAAATTCATCCTCATTTTCAGCAAGCAGAGCTTTATGATTTTATGATGGACAACGACATCTTGCCTATTGGTTTTTCACCCATTGGCTCACCTGGCAGACCAGAAAGAGATAAAACCTCTGACGACACTGTTGACATTGAAGATCCTATAATTGCAAAAATTGGCGAAAGCTTGAAAGTGCACCCTGCAGTGGTTTGCATTAAATGGGCGGAGCAGCGTGGCCATGTAGTTATTCCTTTTTCTACAAAACCCGAAAAAATACTATGCAATTTAAAAGCAGTAATGGAGAATCCGATTTCTCTAGAAGAAATGGATAAAATATCCCTTATTGATAAAGATTGTAGGTTAATTAAAGGCCAAGTATTTCTTTGGGAGTCCGCCAATAACTGGGAAGACCTTTGGGATTTAAACGGTAATATCACAACATAAGACACCTATCTAATGAAGAATATAAAAACAATGAAAGCCGCATTTTTACCGGGAAATAGCACGGTAGAATTAAAAGATATCGACATCCCTGTGCCAGGCCCAGGGCAGGTATTATTAAAAACGAAGTCATCTACTATCTGTGGTAGCGACATCAGAGCCATTTACCGCGAACACTTGGGAAAAGGCCCAGAGGCCTATCAACATAAAGTGGCGGGCCACGAACCTTGTGGGCAAATCATTTCTTGTGGAGAAGGCACAAAACTGTTTAAAGAAGGAGATAGAGTAGTATTATACCATATTTCTGGTTGTGGAGTTTGCAACGATTGCCGTAGAGGGTATATGATTTCTTGCTCTAGCCCTAAGCGTGGTGCCTACGGTTGGCAACGCAATGGCGGTATGGCACCGTATATTTTGGCAGATGAAAAAGACTGTGTACTCTTACCCGATGAGCTTACCTATACAGATGGCGCGCAAATAGCTTGTGGTTTTGGAACAGTGTATGAGGGCTTAGAAAAAATAGGCATCTCCGGAAATGATGCCGTACTAGTAGTTGGCCTAGGCCCTGTTGGCCTAGCGGCCTTAATGCTAGCGAAAGCACTAGGTGCCAATAAATTAGTAGGTGTAGATACGGTAAAAGAACGTTGCGACCTTGCCATAGAACTTGGGCTTGCCGATGCTGTATTTGTTTCAGATGACAACACATTAGAAGATATAATAAATGAGACTTATCATCAAAAAGGCTTTGAAAAAACGGTGGACTGCTCCGGCCATACCAACGGACGGCAACTTTGTATTAGAGCTACACGTCAATGGGGAAAAATGGTAATGTTAGGGGAAGGTGGAACCGTAGAGTTTAACCCAAGCCCAGATATTATTCACGACCAAATAACCATTTATGGCTCTTGGGTAACCAATATTTGGCGAATGGAAGAACTAATCGAACGGATTGTTCGATGGGGAATTCATCCTGAAGATTTAGTAACTCACCGATTTACGTTGGATGATGTTGATAAAGCTTATCAATTAATGGATGAAGGAAAATGTGGTAAGGTTGCCGTTGTTTTTGATGAAGAGATTAAATAAAAGTACGAATTACATAAAACCGAATATATAGTATGGAAAAGACCAAGAAGGTAGTTGTTTCAAAAGAAGTGCTACTACCATTTATTATGATAACAAGTTTGTTTGCCCTTTGGGGATTTGCAAATGATATTACTAATCCAATGGTGGCTGCTTTTAAAACAGTAATGGAAATGTCGAATGCTAAGGCTGCATTAATCCAATTTGCCTTTTATGGTGGCTATGCTACCATGGCTATTCCTGCTGCCCTCTTTGTTAAAAAGTACAGTTATAAGAAAGGCATTTTACTAGGTTTAGCACTTTACGCTTTCGGGGCCTTATTATTTTATCCTGCTGCTCAATTCGAAATGTTCGGGTTCTTTTTAGGCTCTTTGTACATTTTAACATTTGGCTTGGCTTTTTTAGAAACTACTGCAAACCCATACATACTTTCTATGGGCGATGAAGAAACTGCCACTAGGCGATTAAATCTAGCCCAAGCATTTAACCCAATAGGCTCCCTCTTAGGGATGTTCGTAGCTTCAAAATTTATCCTCATTTCGCTTGATTCAGACATTAGAGATGAAGCTGGCAACCTTGTTTTTACTACCTTAAATGCTGCTGAAAAAGCGGTAATTCGTACCCATGACTTAGCCGTAATCCGCGATCCTTATGTAATTCTTGGGTTCGTGGTTATACTTATGTTCGCCATTATCGCTTTTGCAAAAATGCCTGTGCGTAAAAACGCAGACCATACAGGCAAAGCGATGGATTCCTTTAAACGCTTAATCAAAAATGTTAAATACCGAGAAGGTGTAATTGCGCAAGTGTTTTATGTAGCAGCTCAAATAATGATCTGGACATTCATTATTCACTATGCTGATAATTTAGGTATTTCAAAATCAGAAGCTCAAAACTATAATATCATAGCCATGTCTATCTTCCTAACTTCTAGGTTTATAAGCACATTTATGATGAAATACATTAATTCAAAAAAGTTGCTTACCATGTTTGCAATTGGAGGTGCAATAGCTATGCTCGGCACTATTTTTATTCAAGGAATGGGAGGTTTATATAGCTTAATTGCAGCTTCTGCATTTATGTCGCTAATGTTTCCTACCATTTATGGAATAGCCTTAGAAGGCTTAAAAGATGATGCCACATTAGGAGCGGCTGGTCTTGTTATGGCTATTGTTGGTGGTGCACTAATGCCTCCAATCCAAGGAGCTATTATCGATTTAGGAACTGTTGCTGGTTTACCTGCCGTTAACTTTTCGTTTGTTCTGCCTTTAATCAGTTTTATTATAATAGCTATTTATGGATATCGAACAATGCAACAAACAGTTTTAGCACCTAAATGATGCGTTTTCAAATAAAGTACTATAAATCAATTCTCCTGTTTGCAATAATGCTAACCTCCGGGTTACAATCTAGCAATCTATATGCCCAAGCGCCTGTTAATCCTGTGCCAAGTGAAGCTCAGCTAGCTTGGCAGCAGTTAGAATATTATGCCTTTGTTCATTTTAATATGAACACTTTTTCAGACATGGAATGGGGAACAGGAGGCGAAAGCCCTTCTCAATTTAACCCGACCCAACTTGATGCAACACAATGGGTAAAAGTATTTAAAGAAGCCGGGATGAAGGCCGTGATACTTACAGCCAAGCACCATGATGGCTTTTGCCTTTGGCCTACAAAAACAACAGAACACTCCGTTAAAAATTCACCATGGAAAAATGGCCAAGGAGATGTAGTGAAAGAACTATCAGAAGCTTGTAAAGAAGCTGGATTAAAATTCGGTATTTATTTATCTCCTTGGGATCGAAATAATGCAGTTTATGGCACTCCTGCTTACATTCCTATTTTCAGAGGCCAATTACGAGAATTATTAACCAATTATGGCGACATATTCGAAGTCTGGTTCGATGGTGCCAATGGGGGTACTGGTTATTATGGCGGCACAAATGAAAGGCGTAACATTGAAAGCAAAACTTATTATGGCTGGGAGGAAACTTGGGCATTGGTAAAAGAACTACAGCCCAATGCTATGATTTTTGGGGATGGTGGACCAGATGTTAGATGGGTAGGAAATGAAGCAGGTTGGGCTAACAAAACAAATTGGAGCCTTTTAAGAAGAGATGAAGTTTATCCTGGTTGGCCACGTTATGTAGAATTAAGGTCGGGCCATGAAGATGGTACTCATTGGGTTCCTGCAGAAATAGATGTTTCGATACGTCCTGGTTGGTATTACCATAAATCAGAAAATGATAAAGTAAAAAAGCTGCCTAGACTATTAGATATTTATTACGAGAGTGTAGGCAGGAATGGTTCCCTCCTACTAAATGTACCCGCAGATGCTAGAGGGCTTATTAACCAAAAGGACGTGCAAGCCTTACAATTACTAAGAAAAGCCTTGGATTCTGATTTTGAGAATGACCTTGCTACAGGCAATATGGTAGAAGACTCTAATTATAGAACGGATTCGGAGGAGTTTGCCCCTGCAAATGTGAACGATGCCAACCACGAAACATATTGGGCTACAGATGATGGCGTTACCGATGCCAGTCTGATTATCGACTTTAAAGAGCCCATCCGATTTAATCGATTTCTTATTCAAGAATACATAAGGCTTGGCCAACGAGTTAAGCAGTTTACAGTAGAAGCTGAGGTAAATGGCAATTGGAAAGTGATAGCTACCGAAACTACCATTGGCTATAAACGCATATTACGACTGCCTGCCACCAAAACCAGTAAAATAAAGTTGCATATTAAGGATGCAAAAGCAAGTCCTCTCATATCCAATATAGAAGTATACTTTGCTCCTAAGCTACTTATAGCTCCTACCATAACACGAACTAAATCAGGAGAAGTAAAAATCACACCTCCAGATACTGGGCTAGATATATTTTACACATTTGATGGGACTGTACCAACAAAAAATTCCATCTCTTATACCAAGCCATTTTTTCAAAAAGAGAAAGCTGTGCTTAAAGCAATTTGCTATAATACCGGCAGTAGAAGTATCGTTGCTCAATCCAACTTAGATGTTTGTAAAGAAAAATGGTTGGTAGTTTCTCCTAAAGGTAAAAAGCACAAATCTGAAGCTGTGATTGATGAAGGTGGTAAAAGTTCTTGGAATTTTAGAAATAAAAACCTTCCCGTTGAACTCATCATTGACCTTGGTGAAACCCTCGAAATAAAAGGCTTTACTTACTTACCCGATCAAGGAAAACGGGCTAGCGGTTATATATCCCAATATGAGTTTTATGTAAGCTCCGACAAGATAAACTGGGGTGAACCTGTTTCTAAAGGAGAGTTTTCCAATATTAAAAGCAACCCTATACAACAACAGAAAAATTTTGAAGTTAAAAAAGGCAGATTTATAATGCTAAAAGCCATAGACACCGCCCAGAACGACAATCAAGTAAGAGTAGCTGAAATAGGAATTATTACAAAATAGAATAATATTAAAATAGACAATATCGATATGTTCAAATTATTACCCCTTTTTAGGTTAAAAACAATTGCCTTTTTATCAGTAGCCATACTACTAAATTCCTGTGCTACTCATTTACATTCCACAAAAATAAATGGAGTGCCTTCTGATGTTGTTTGGTTAGAAAGTGACCAATTTACCACAGATGGTATTCCCTCTCTCGTAAAAAAGAATGGAGAAGATTTTAAGGTGCTCCTATTTGCCGACATTCAAATTGATAAGTGGAATAGAAAAGGGAAAAAGCACTCATTCAGATTAATGAAAGAGCTTATTGAAACTACAAAGCCTGATTTAATTATTACGCTTGGAGACAATACACAAGGGTACTTAGCCAATAGAATGGCGTTAAAACTTATCGATTATTTAGAAGATTTCGATATTCCTTGGGCTGTTACTTTTGGCAACCACGATTCAGAAGGCAGAAGAGGCCGAGCTTGGCATGGCAACCAATATGAAGGCGCCAAAAACTCATTATTCAGCTATGGCCCATCTAATATTCACGGGGTTGGCAACTACCCTGTTCTCCTAAAAAATGAACAAGGAGATATTATTTATTCATTTATAATGATGGATTCCAATGTAACCAGAGAATATGGTGAGCAAGGAGGAGGCTATGATTTTATTCATAAAGATCAAATAGATTGGTATAACTGGCAATAGAGATAGTCACTTAGCTACCTAATATAATCTTTGTATATTGCCTATCTATG
>CAZDQR010000008.1:9195-24735 GCA_964507315.1 uncultured Roseivirgaceae bacterium | reverse complement strand
TGAGAATATTGAACACTCTAAATTAGTATGTGCCTAAATGACTATCTCTAAAAATCGATATCCATTTTGTGTGCTGTTTTTTCGATAGTCAGTTTTGTTGCTTGCAATATTTCAGAAGAGAAATCAGCAGTTAAAGAGCAAGTTGCTCAAGAAAATTCAGTAATTAAAGTTTTACCTTCTTGGAATGAAAGTGAAACCAAGGAAGCAATTATTAACTACGTAAATGATGTAACCAATAAAGACGGTAAAAACTTTATTCCTATTGCTGATCGCATTGCCACGTTCGATAATGACGGAAATTTATGGGCAGAACAACCTGCTTACTTTCAGTTGTTTTTCGCCATCGATAGAGTAAAAGCGTTGGCACCAGAACACCCTGAATGGCAAACGACTCAGCCATTTAAAGCAGTGTTAGAAAACGATCTGCCCGAATTGATGAAGCAAGGAGAGCTCGGGTTGATGCAGTTAGTCATGGAGACTCATGCAGGTACTACGGTTCAAGAATTTGAAGCTGATGTTCAAGCTTGGATATCAACTGCAAAACATCCAATAAAAAATGTTGGGTATGATAAATTGGTTTACCAACCTATGCTAGAGTTACTCCAATATTTACGAGCCAATGATTTTAAAACCTATATTGTTTCTGGGGGTGGAGTTGACTTTATGAGGGCTTTTGTTTCTGATATTTATGGTATTCCATCTGAACAAATTATTGGTTCTCGTATCAAAACAGAATATGATTATAACGATGGAAACCCTGTAATTAAGCGACTCCCAGCATTGGAGTTTATAGATGATAAAGAAGGGAAGCCGTTGAACATTCAAAAAATAATAGGTAAAAAGCCAGTTTTTTCATCGGGAAATTCCGATGGTGATTTGCAAATGATGCAGTGGACAGCATCAAATGATTATAAGAGTTTTATGCTCTACGTGCATCATACCGATTCTGCAAGAGAATGGGCATATGATAGAGAATCACATATAGGAAAGTTGGATAAAGGGTTGGATCAAGCTATAAAGGATAACTGGACAATTATTGATATGAAAAACGATTGGAAAGTTATTTTTCCTTACGAAATGAATAAATAAAATTCACGTTGACAGAACATTCAAGTATTGGTATTTTTAGTAGCCTTCATTACGATACTATAGCTATTCTATGACCTATTTTAGAAATATTTTTTTCGTGTTTATGGCTTGGGATTTATTCTTTTATTCCTTTGCTCGTCTAATGGGTTTGCACAAGAAAATGCATCAAAAAAGGAAAAGAAGGCTGAAAAGAAAAAGGGTAGAATAGAGAAAAAAGCAGATAAGTTAGCCAAAGGTAAATTTATGATTACACCCATTGCTGCGCCAGGCTATACTCCTGAGCTTGGTGGATTAATCCGCGTATTTTGTATCAGGTGAAAATAAATTATTTTGTTGGGCTAAATATTGATTATAATTATACACAAGGTAGTAACCCGAGTGCATTGGTTGCCAATGATCCAAATTATATCAAATTTAATGATAAACCCATGAATAGTGGGTTAGGGTTAATCCTTAGGTATGATTCTAGAGATGTTCCAGTTGATGCAAGAAAGGGCTTTTATATAGATGCGCGAGCTACCTTTTATAGTAAGTCCTTTGGAGGAGATAATAAATACCAGTTATACCTAGTAGATTATCGCCAATTTAAGAATATTGGCCGAGTAGGCAACACCTTGGCTTGGCAGGCAAAAACACGAATTGGCGTAGGCGAGCTGCCTTATGGCGAAATGTCTCAATTGGGTACACCATTTGATTTACGAGGCTATACCTGGGGGCGTTATCGAGATAAGAATTTATTCTTTTTGCTAGCAGAATATAGGTATAAGTTTTTAAAAGCTGATAAATCATTGAGTAAACATGGTGCAGTTATTTGGGCCGGCAGTGGCACTGTTTTTAATAGGCAAACAAGTGATGGTGCTACTAATCGCTGGCTATCGAGTGTTGGTCTTGGCTACCGCTTTGAAGTGCAGCCACGAATGAACCTGCGGATCGATTATGGGTTCGGTAGAGAAAGCGCTGGTTTCTACTTTAATTTTAATCAAGCATTTTAAACATTAAAGCTTAGAACCCGAACTTATATAATTGCAACTGTTTTTTTGTCTTAGCCTACAGCACTCAAGCTTTTTCAAAAATGATGAGTCCTTTTGTCTTTAATAAAAGGCATCTTGATTTAAGAAAAGTTATTATTGTTGAATGTTAGATTTTTCTTCTTTAAGAACAGTTCGGGTGGCTAGTAGTAAGTTGCTGTTGTTATTGACTATTGGGCTATTTTATAGCTGTACGAGCCAAAATACAAAGAATGCTGATTCAGTTGTTACTTACAAAAACAATGAATATGTAGGAGAAGCCTCTTGTATACAGTGCCATAAAACACAGTATAGCGATTGGAAAGGCAGCCACCACCATTGGGCTATGAAACTACCCAATGACACCACTATTTTGGGTGATTTTAATAATGCTAACTTTAGTGCCAATGGAGAATCTTATTTCTTCTTTAAAAAGGATTCTTCTTTTTATGTAAAAACAGGAGTGGAGGGTAAAGAAAAAACCTTTGAAATAGCTCATACCTTTGGCGTAACGCCCTTGCAACAATACTTAATTCAGTTCCCTGATGGTAAAATGCAAACCCTGCGAGCTACTTGGGATACTGAGAAAAAAGTGTGGTTTAATCAGTATGAAGGGCAAGAAATACCAGAAGCTGATTGGCTTCATTGGAGCCAAGGAGGGCAACGTTGGAATACGATGTGTGCAGAATGCCATTCAACCAATCTTACAAAGAATTATAACTTAGCTAAAGATGCCTTTACAACTACGTATGATAATATTACGGTAAGCTGTGAAGCGTGCCACGGGCCGGCAGGGGCGCATTTAAATTGGGCTGCAAAAGATAAACCAATTGGTAATCCTCAATTAAAATCAGTCGGATCTACCCAAGTTGACCAATTAAATCAATGTGCAGGCTGCCACGCAAGGCGGGTTAAATTAACGGAAGTAATGAAAGCAGGCGTTGCTTTTGATGATCAGTTTATGCTACAAACGATTTCGTCAGAATTTTATCACTCCGATGGGCAAATTAAGCAAGAGGATTATGTGATGGGCTCTTTTGCACAAAGTAAAATGTATACCACAGGTGTTAAATGTGCCGATTGCCATAATGTGCATTCGAGCAAGCTTAAATTGCAAGGCAATGCCCTTTGTATGCAATGTCATGAGCCTACCTATAATTCGGAATCTCATCATTTTCATAAAGGACAGAGCGAATCAACACAATGTGTAAGCTGCCATATGACAGGTGCCGTATTTATGGGAAACGATTTTAGGAGAGATCATAGTTTTAGAGTGCCCCGACCAGATCAGAGTGTTGAATACAATACACCGAATGCGTGCACGGGTTGCCACCAAGAGAAATCTGATGAATGGGCAAGTACTTGGATTGAGAAATGGTATGGAAAAGAACGCCCCGATCATTTTTCAGATCACTTATTAATAGCCTCTCAATCATCTTATGATGATAGGGCGAGGGAAGATGTTTTGCAGTTTATTAATAACCTTAATTATCCGGCCATAGCTAGAGCAACAGCCTTAGAATATTATCCAATAAATGATGTGCAAGAGGATTTTGATATGTTGATTACGGCTTTAAAAGACAGCTCTGCCTTAGTTAGATATAATGCATTGAGTAAATTTCGCCAATACCCGTTGGATCAAAAAGTAGGGCTTGCACTGGATTTAATGCTTGATGAAACTGCTTTGGTAAGGATTGGTTCAGCTCAATTGATTGCAGAAATGGATTTATCGCAATTGCCTCCTGAACAGCGAGGTTTAGCTCAAAAAGTAAGAAACGAATATGTTAATATGATGCGAGCAAATGCAGATTTCCCCTTGGGTAGATTGCAGTTAGGTGATTATTATTATAAGCAACAAAATATACAAAGAGCTATTAAAGAATACGAAATGGCACTTAAGATGGACTCGTTACTAATCCCTGTGTACACAAATTTGGCTACGGCTTATAGCATTGTAGGTGAAAATGAAAAGGCATTGCAAACCTTGAATACGTTAATTGCAATTGAACCAATGTATGCAAGAGCATATTATTTACGTGGTCTTTTACAGCATGAAGTTGGAAAGTCAGAGTTGGCTATTGATGATTTAGCAGCCTCTATTAAATTGGATAATTCTAATTTTAGAGTCTATTATAATCTTGCTAACTTATACTTATCTTCGGAGCAGTATAAAAAAGCAGAAACTGTTATGATGCAAGGCCTGCAAATTCAACCACAGTCGCAAGAAGGACTACAGCTTTTAAAGTTGATACAAAGCAAAAAATGATTCTAATAAATAAAAAAGGAAAGATTAGGCAGCTAATTTATTGACACTTAGCCATTGTTAAAAAGTTGTGGATAAGAACAACATTTTTGTGAATAAGTAATTGCAATAATCACTATTCAACGTAAACGAAAATCTTACTTTTGATCGTTGAATTTTTTGGAATAACCTAACCTCTCAAATTGCATGGATAAAAGTAGTGCGCCTATTCGCCTTGGATATAAATCTGATAACCTACAATCACAAATTGGCGAGAGTTTAGGCAAGGTGCCGCCACAAGCATTAGAGTTAGAAGAGGCTGTATTAGGAGCATTAATGCTCGAGAAAGATGCACTTTCTGCTATTGCTGATATTCTTAAGCCAGAAGCTTTTTATAAAGATGGACATAGAGTTATCTATGAATCTATTTTATTTCTTTTTAATGATTCTCAACCTGTAGATTTACTTACTGTTACTGCCCAATTGCGAAAAGATGGCACGCTAGAAGTTGCAGGTGGTGCCTATGCAGTTACTGCCCTTACAACCAAAGTAAACTCAGCCGCCAACGTAGAATACCATTGCCGTATTATTATTGAAATGGCCATTAAGCGCGAGCTTATTAGAGTGTCAGGAGAAATTCAAACTAAAGCATTTGAAGAAACCACCGATGTATTTGAACTGCTCGACCAAACAGAAAGTGCGTTATTTGATATATCGGAACAAAATATTCGTAAGAACTATTCCGATATGAAATCCATTATGTCGGAGGCGCTTATTGAGCTAGAAGCACGCCAAAAGCATAAGGATGGATTAACAGGAGTGCCCTCTGGCTTCTCAGCCTTGGATAGAGTAACCTCTGGTTGGCAAAAATCAGATTTAGTAATTATCGCAGCTCGTCCGGGTATGGGTAAAACAGCATTTGTTGTTTCTGCCATGCGTAATGCGGCAGTAGATTTTGGAAAACCAGTGGCTATTTTCTCACTAGAGATGTCATCTGTTCAATTGGTTAACAGGCTTATTAGTGCCGAAGCGGAATTGGATAGTGAGAAAATTAAAAAAGGATCGCTTGCTGATTATGAATGGCAGCAACTACTACATAAGACAGAAAAATTAAGTCAGGCGCCAATCTATATTGATGACACGCCAGCGTTAACAATTTTGGAATTAAGAGCCAAGTGTAGAAGGTTAAAAGCCCAAAACGACATACAGTTAATTATTGTTGATTACTTGCAATTAATGAGCGCAGATTCGCGTGGAGGTGGAGGTAATAGAGAGCAGGAAATTGGTATGATTTCCAGAGCACTCAAAGGAATTGCTAAGGAACTTTCTGTTCCTGTAATTGCTCTTTCGCAGTTAAGTAGGGCAGTTGAAACTAGGGGCGGAGATAAGCGTCCGCAATTATCAGATTTAAGGGAATCAGGATCGATTGAGCAAGATGCGGATATGGTAATGTTCTTGTATCGCCCAGAATATTATGGCTTAAGCGAAGATTCTGAAGGCTTACCAACAACAGGTATGGGAGAGGTAATTATTGCAAAGCATCGAAATGGTTCGTTAGAAAATGTGAAGCTTAAATTTATTGGTAAGTTTACCAAATTCGCAGATTTGGATTTTGCCGATGATGCAGGGTTTAATTCTAGCTCATTTCCAGACGGTGCAGGTTCGGAGTTTTCTAATACCGTAACACTTCAAAGTGGCCTTAATGCTGGAGGTGACCTAAGCAAGCCAGAGGATGATGGTCCAGCTCCATTTTAGTGTAAGTTATTAGTTAAGAGTTGTCAGTTATCAGTAAATTGCAACTTCAATAACCATTAACTTAACAATCGATTTTTAGCTCTTATGAAAGCACTTGTAATACAATCCGATTTATCATTTAAAATTCAGGAAAAGGATATTCCTAAACCTCAAGAAGGCGAAGCATTAATTAAAATTACAGCTGCAAGTCTAAATCGAAGAGATCAGTGGATTAGAGAAGGGAAGTACCCAAGCATTATACCGGGTGTAACTGTTGGGTCTGATGGAGTAGGTGAAGTAATTGAAGTTGGCGGCCAAGTAGAATCACCGTGGATTGGTAAAAAGGTTATTATTAACCCTAATAATAATTGGGGAGATGATGATGATACTCAACGCGATGATTACCATGTTCTTGGCTTACCTAAGGATGGTGCATTGGCAGAATATGTAGTGGCTAACCTTGATAGATTGGTTGAAAAGCCTAAACATTTAACTGATCCGGAAGCCGGAGCACTTCCGCTTTCCGCTTTAACTGCATACCGGGCTTGTTTTACAAAGGGAGGCGTGCAAAAAGGGGCAAAAGTACTTATTTCTGGTTTTGGTGGAGGCGTTGCCCAAATGGCGGCTCTCTTTTCAATAACCGTAGGAGCCAATGTATATGTAACATCTAGCAACCCTAATAATATTAAACTTGCCAAAGAAAAGGGCGCAAGAGAAGGATTTGACTATACCGAAAAGGACTGGTATAAAAACGTTAAAAGAAGACATGGTGGTTTTGATGTAATCATCGATAGTGCTGGTGGAAATCAGTTTGGCCAATTAATAAAATTATTGAACCCTAAAGGTAAATTGGTATTTTATGGAGCAACTAATGGCTTACCAGCCACTATAGATTTGTACACTATGTTTTGGAGGCAATTATCCGTTGTAGGTACTACCATGGGGAGTGATAAAGAATTTGAACGCATGGTAGAGTTTGTAAAATCATTTCACATTATACCTATTATTGGAAGCGAAAGACCTTTTAGCGAAGTAATAACGGCCTTAGATGATATGAAAAAAGGCGGAACAATGGGTAAATCTGTACTTACATTTTAAGCTCGTATTAATACTAGTAATATAAAGTGATATGAAGTTTGTAACTTTATACTAAAGTTTATTTTATGAAGGCTATTGAAATTGAATCAACGACTGATGCTGGCGGCAATTTAAAGATTGACTATAAATTGGCCCTTCCAGATAGAAAAGTACGTGTGTTGATATTAGTGGATGAGGTTCAATATGAAAACCAAGAAGAGGATCAATGGATGGAATCTATCTCAAATAATCCATCATTTAGTTTTTTAAAGGACTCTGCTGAAGATATTTATTCAAATAAAGATGGCGAACCCGTTAATGAATAAACATTCCATTGTATTAGTCCCTTTTCCGTTTGATGATTTTTCTAGTTCTAAAGTTAGGCCTGCCTTATGTTTAACTTCAGAAATAGGTTTTTATAATCATATTATAATTGCATTTATATCTAGTAAAGTCCCTAGCAAGTTATCTGAATATGATATTTTTATTAAAAAAGGATCCACACAATGGGAGGGTTAATGGTTACTGGTGGACTCAGTTATTCGATTACATAAGATGGTAACAATTCCTAAATTGGCTATCCAAAGAAAATTAGGAGTGATAAACAATTTAGTTAAGGGTGATGTTGCTTCTAAGCTAAAAATTCTTTTTGAACGACCTTGATTTATTTGAGTAAATAATGAACAACCTTGCTCTCACATATTCTTTTTGGTGGATATTCATCTGCATTATTATAGGTGGGGCTTATGCATGGGTTCAGTATTCCCAAAAAGCACCTTGGTCGAGCAGGCTTAATATTGGTTTAGCAAGCATGCGCTGGGTGTTAGTATCTATTATTTCTTTCTTGCTTTTAGAGCCCTATGTTAATAGTAGCACTAACCGGTTTCAGAAACCGCTTTTTATTATGGCTATTGATAATTCTGCCTCTGTTATTTCATCTCAGGCGGAGCTAGAAAAAGAATTAATTCAAGAACTTAAGCAAGTAAAAGTAGCACTCGATAAACAGGGCTTTGATGTAGCCGTGGTGGAGTTAAAAGGTCAAGAAGTAACGAAAATTGATTCAATAATATTTAATTATAACACTACGGATTTATCAAATCAGCTCAATCGGATTAAAAGAGATTATGATAATTATAATGTAGGTGGAGTGGTGCTGTTTACAGATGGGATTTTTAATAAAGGTTATTCGCCTTTGGCGATACCAAGTAAATACCCAATTTATACGGTTGGCCTTGGCGATACTACTAAGATTAAGGATTTGGCCTTAACACAGGTTATTCATAATGCCACTGTGTTTGAAGGCAATAGCTTATTATTAGAAATACACTCTATTAATACAGGGTTTAAAAATGTAGCATCTCAATTAATAATTAGAAGTAAGGGTGAAATAATTCTAACCAAGGAGGTTGATTTTACCGAAGGCCAACGTTTGCAAAAAACGATTATTGCCATCCCAATTACGGGCAGTGGCAAGCAGAGTTTACATGTAGAGCTTGTTCCAATTGAGGATGAATACACTTCTGCAAATAATACACAAACAATATATGTTGATGTAATTGATGCTCAGAAACGGATTTTAATTATTGCTTCTGCTCCGCATCCTGATATTAAAGCAATTAAAACATCCATTGAAAAGAATGAGTATTATAAGGTAGAACTTGCGTATGAATTACCTAATACGCTCGATTACGATTTAATAATTGCTCATCAATATCCATCTGTAAAAACTAAGCCTCAGGATAAAAATAAACTAGCAAATACAATTGGTGCTAAATGGTTTATTCTTAGCAAAGAAAATGATCTAGCCTTTTTGCAACATGAATTTGGGTTCAGCGGTCATTCAAATGGTGGAAATTCTGATTTAGTAAAACCCATTATGAATGTGGATTTTAATGGATTTAGGATGAGTGACGAATTTTTGCCTTGGTTAAATAATTTGCCACCTATTTCTACTCCTTATGGCCTCAATTTCAATAATCGAATGCTTAAAGTATTGTTAACTCAACAAATTGGCAGTGTGGCAACTGAAAAGCCATTGCTATTTTTTACGAAACAGAAAGAGTCTAGTATTGGATTTTTAGTAGGTACTAACAGTTGGCTATGGAAATTGGATGAATACAGGTTGAAACAATCGCATCAATATTTTAATGAGCTAATTTCTAAAACGGTGCAATACTTAAGTGCCGATCAGCGTAAAAAGAGGCTGTATGTGGCTCCGCAAAAAAGTACTTATGAAAAAGGGGAGGATGTAGTATTTGACATTCAAGAATATGATGCACTCTTTAATCAAATTACAGGGAGTAAAGTTGATATTGAAATTACTGGTGAGAATGGCTACACCCAAAAGAAATCGTATGTGCCACTCAGTACCAATTCGGTGTATAAACTAAGTAATTTACCCGAAGGAGTTTATAGCTATACTGCGAAAACGCAGTTGGAAAATAAAGCATATTCAGTTAAAGGTCAGTTTGTTATTAAATTGCTCGACCTAGAAAAAATTAACCCAACAGCAGACTTCGGTCTCCTTCAGAAATTAGCCACTAAATCTAAGGGTAAATTTTATACGTTTGCACAAATAGGGAATTTTAAAAATCAGATTGATGAATTATCCCCCATTTCCACCATTCATACTACTCAAAAAGAAGAGCCTTTACTTAACCTCAAATGGATTTTGGGTTTACTTTTATTAATTGCTACCGCTGAATGGTTTCTTCGTAAGTTTTATGGTGGGTATTAAAATGATTAGTCTTGCTGAATTAATTTTAGCATCTTGGTAAATACCCTGAAACAAATTCAGGGTGACCCTAGGTGTATGGGATTAAATTTTGGCTGCAAAAACTTCGCACTCAACTTCAATTTCTGCACTTACCGAAGCTGCTGCTGAGCAATACTTATCTGTCGCCAACTTAGCTACTTTCTCAAACGCCTCTAGCGAAGTGTCAGGCGAATACAAGGTGTATTTAGAAGTAATATGAGTTAAACCACGAGGATGCTCTTCTCTTCGAACACCTGAAGTTTCTATCACTAAATCGATAAATGTTTTACGCTTTTTCTTAAGCATAGAAACGATGTCAACAGCTGCACATCCTGCAATCGAAGCCAACATCATTTCAACAGGAGCAAGGCTCTTCTTGTCGCTTGCATGGCGCATATCTATATGAATGGTGTTGCCATTTTCGTTTTCGGCAATGTATAATTCATCTTCAACGTAGCGGGTTATTATTTTCATTGATTCTAATTTTTTATCAATTTTTAAATTAAAACGTCATTGCGATTCGCCTTTTGGCGAAGAAGCAATCTGTTCAAACTATTTCATTGTTAATATGAAATGGTTTTTTAATTAACAGGGATTACTTCGTTCCTCGCAATGACGCTAAAATAAAGTGTTTATAAAGCAGCTAGAGCTTTAGCATAATCAGGCTCTTGTGCAATTTCAGGCACTTGTTCTGTGTAAACTATTTTGCCTTCTTCGTTTACCACAATTACAGCTCTTGAGTGCAAGCCTGCCATTGGTCCATCTAACACTAACGTGTTGTAAGCATCGGCAAAATTAGAATTTTTATAATCTGCTAACGTGATTACATTTTTAATTCCTTCAGCTTCGCAAAATCTAGCATGTGCAAATGGTAAATCCTTGGTTACATGAACCATTACTGCATCGTTATTGCTAGCTTCTTCGTTAAATTTACGAGCAGTTGAAGCACAAATACCTGTATCCATTGATGGAGTGATATTAATAATCACTTTTTTCCCTTTTAATTCAGATAAACTAAAGTCTGATAAATCATTTTTAGTTAATGTAAATAAGGGTGCATCTTGCCCTACTGCTGGTAGCTCCCCTGCGGTGTGTATTTCGTTTCCTCTTAATGTGATAGTAGCCATATTTTTTCTCGTTATTAGTTAATGGTAAAATGGTTATTGGCAGTCTTAACGTAGAAGCCAATAATCATTAACCTAATTTATTTATTTTGTTCTTTAATTAAATTTAATGCCGATCCTGCTTCAAACCATTCAATCTGAGATTGATTATACGTATGGTTACAAACTACCACATCGTTTGTTCCGTCTTTATGAGAAAGTTTAAGTAGAATCTGCTTTCCTGGAGCAAAATTATTGAGGTTGATTGTTTCAATAGTATCATCTTCTTGAAACTTTGTATAATCATCCTTATTATCAAAAGTCAACCCAAGCATTCCTTGTTTTTTAAGGTTGGTTTCGTGGATTCTAGCAAATGATTTAACTAGCACAATTCTCACTCCTAAATGGCGAGGTTCCATGGCAGCATGTTCTCTCGAAGAACCTTCTCCGTAATTCTCGTCTCCCACTACAATAGTACCAACGCCTTCGGCTTTATAGGCTCGTTGGGTTGCTGGTACAGCACCATAATCGCCTGTTAATTGATTTTTTACTGAGTTAGTATCCTCGTTAAAGAAATTGACAGCACCAATGAGCATGTTATCAGAGATATTATCTAAATGACCTCTATAACGTAACCAAGGTCCAGCCATAGAAATATGATCGGTAGTACATTTCCCTTTGGCTTTAATGAGCAATTTCATTCCTTCTAATTCGCCTCCAGGAAATGGTGCAAAAGGCTCTAATAATTGTAATCGTTTAGAGTCTGTTGCTACAGTGATATTAATACCTGTTCCATCTGATGCAGGCTCTTTATAACCGTTGTCATCAACAGCAAAACCTTGAGCAGGCAATTCAATGCCAGTTGGTTCTGCAAGCATCACTGATTCTTCTTTATCATTAACCAAGCTATCAGTTACTGGATTAAAATCCAATTTTCCAGAAATTGCAATGGCTGCCACCATTTCGGGTGATGCTACAAATGCATGTGTATTTGGGTTACCATCTGCTCGTTTTGCAAAATTTCTGTTAAACGAGTGAACAATCGAATTCTTCTTTTGATCTTCTGCACCTGGTCTTGCCCATTGGCCAATGCAAGGGCCACAAGCGTTGGTGAATATTTTGGTAGATTCAAACTTATTAAAGGTGGCTATTAGCCCATCTCTTTCTGCTGTAAACCTAACTTGCTCAGACCCAGGATTGATTCCTAAGCTTGCTTTTGCAGTAAGTCCTTTACTAACAGCATCATCTACAATAGAAGCAGCTCTGGTTAAATCTTCGTACGAAGAATTTGTGCAAGAACCAATTAGCGCCCACTCAATATCAGTAGGCCAATCATTGGCTGCAGCCTTTTCTTTCATTTCAGCAACTGGAGTTGCTAAATCTGGTGTAAATGGCCCGTTTAAATGAGGTGTAAGTTCAGTAAGATTAATTTCAATTACTTCATCAAAATACTGCTCTGGGTTGGCATATACTTCAGGGTCACCAGTTAAATGTTCTTTAACCTCATCAGCTAAATCAACTACATCTTGCCTTCCAGTAGAAGCTAGGTATCTACGCATGCTGTCATCATAACCAAAAGTCGAAGTGGTTGCGCCAACTTCAGCACCCATATTACAAATGGTGCCTTTACCTGTACAAGATAAGGATTTGGCTCCATCACCAAAATACTCAACAATGGCGCCAGTGCCACCTTTAGCAGTTAAAATGCCTGCTACTTTTAAAATTACATCTTTAGGAGCAGTCCAGCCATTTAGCTTTCCTGTTAATTTTACTCCAATTAATTTAGGAAATTTAAGCTCCCAAGGCATATTGGCCATCACATCAACAGCATCTGCACCACCAACACCAATAGCTACCATTCCTAAGCCACCAGCATTAACCGTATGCGAATCTGTTCCAATCATCATTCCACCCGGGAATGCATAATTTTCTAATACTACTTGGTGAATAATACCTGCTCCTGGTTTCCAAAACCCAATGCCAAACTTATTCGAAACCGTATCAAGGAAGTCAAAAACCTCTCCTGAAGAAGATTTAGCTGAAGATAAATCATTAGCCGCTCCTTCTTTGGCTAAAATTAAATGATCGCAATGTACTGTGGTTGGTACAGCTACCTTTGTTTTTCCTGCTTGCATAAATTGCAATAACGCCATTTGTGCAGTTGCATCTTGGCAAGCAATTCTATCTGGGGCAAAATCAACATAAGTTGCACCTCTTTCATTGGCAACACTCGCATTACCTTCGGACAGGTGAGCGTATAATATTTTTTCCGCTAATGTTAGTGGATGCTTAACTATTTTACGTGCCGCTTCAATGCGCTCAGGGTAGGCTGCATAAACAGCTTTAATCATATCAATGTCGAATGCCATAAGTATAAATTAGAATGTTTATTATCTTTTTTTGTTCTCCTTAATATATAAGGATTTTTAACCATAAAAAATAGTGATTGCTCTAATATTTTTTATGAAAGCAAATTTAGCACAAAATGTAGTTTATTGGATATGTTTTAAGCATTGTATTCATTGATTAATACAATTATTTTCACGTTCTTTAGGCGCGACAATCGAAGCTAGGTTTAATTTTTAGTTGTCTAGGTTTATATACTTAAGACATTGAATGTTAAAATGGCCTACCTTTGGGTTACTATTTTGCTTGTGCAAGCTATTTAATAAGAGATAATCATATTTTATGAAGCCTAAACATTATATTTTTTTATTATTAACTGTATTCATTCTTTCTAATGGTGCATTAAAGGCACAATGCTTTGAGGGTGTTGAGTATAAAACTGCCACTCAGAGCGATAATGGAAGTATCAGTTTGACTTTTTCTAAAAGTTACAACAATGTGGAAATTACGCTTTACGATTTTTATGCATCTAATAAAAATATAAAGGTAATGTCAAAGAGTATTACTGTTATTAGAGGGAATGATGAAATATCCGTTTTTAAAGATTTAAAACTTTCTTCCTATATATTAAAACTAGAGTATGGAGATTGTGTTCAATATTTAGGCGGAATTGAAGGTATTAATTTTAATGATAAGTAAGATGAAGTTTAAAATTATCCTGTTAAGCTTTTTCGTGAGTTCATTTGCAAATCAGGCTTTTGCACAATTACCTACACACGCAGCTACAATTATTACGCCTACGGACGTGCTTTGTAATGGAGACGTAGATGGGGCTATTTTGTTTAAATTTACCGATGGCACTCCTCCGTTTAACGATTTAGCGGTTTGGAGCTATACATTATTTAATGCAATAACCAATCAACCAGTAAGTGCTCCATTTGGACCCGTTTCATTTACTTTTCCTTCTACCACCGAAGTATTGGCAAACAATGTTCCGCCTGGGAATTATATTTTACGAGTAAATCATATTCCAAGTAGTACTAATGTTATTATTGGTGGGGTTACAGGCATAGATGTTTTGGAACCAACAGTGCTAACTTTTGCAGGAACCACAACATTGCCTGATTGTACAAGTGGAGGTTCAGGTACTATCAATGTTCAAGCAAATGGAGGTACATTCCCTTATACTATTAAATATGTGAGCGGCCCAACAGCTTTTGTAGATGTTGTAATTGCAACAGACGGAGGTAGCAATGTTGTAACAAATGTAGCATCTTCTGGTACATATGAAGTGCAAATTTTAGATGCTAACGGTTGTACTCTAAATAAAAATGATATTATAGTTGCTGCAGGTCCTAATGCAGGAACTAATGGTACAAGTACAGTTTGTACTGATGATGCAGTTGTAGATTTATTTAATGAATTAGGAGGCTCGCCAGATGCTGGTGGTGCTTGGGTTTGGACAAATGATAATGCCACTGGTGCTTTAGCCGGAGATCAATTCGATCCTAGCGTAAGTGGTGGGGGTAATTTTAACTTTACTTACACGGTAAGTGTAGCAGGTTGTGCGGATGATGTTTCACAAGTTGACTTAACGGTAGAAACGGCATCGGTAGCGCCCACAAGTGCAACGGTAGATAATAATAATTACTGTTCGGATGCGGCCCCAGTAAACATTAGTTTAGGAGTAGTAGGCGGCACAGTAGGTACAGGAGCAATAATCGAATGGTACACGGATGCAGCATTTTCAATAGCAGCGGGAAGTGGAACACCCTTAATAATCCCAGCACCGGCAACAACAACTACATACTTTGTAAGATATGAGGGAAGCTGTAATACAACAACGGGTCAAAATGTAACAGTAACAGTAGATACACCATCGGTAGCGCCAACGAGTGCTACGGTAGATAATGGTACTTATTGCGATGATGCGATACCAGCAAACATTAGCTTAACAGCGGTAGGAGGCACAGTAGGGACAGGAGCAACAATTGAATGGTACACGAATGCAGCGTTTACAGTAGCAGCAGGCAGTGGAAGTCCATTAGTAATAGCAGCCCCAGCTACAAGCACTACATATTTTGTTAGATATGTAGGAACGTGTAATACAACAACAGGACAAAGTGTAGCCGTAACGGTAGAAACGGCATCGGTAGCGCCCACAAGTGCAACGGTAGATAATAATAA
>CAZDQR010000008.1:890-9095 GCA_964507315.1 uncultured Roseivirgaceae bacterium | reverse complement strand
TAGGTACAGGAGCAATAATCGAATGGTACACGGATGCAGCATTTTCAATAGCAGCAGGCAGTGGAAGTCCCTTAGTAATCCCTGCACCGGCAACAACAACTACCTATTTTGTTAGATATGAAGGAAGCTGTAATACAACAACAGGCCAGAGTGTAATAGTAACTGTAGAGCCATTACCTAATGGCACCATCGCAGGAAAGATTACACTTTGCGCAAATACAGCAGGTGAAGTGTATTCTGTACCAAATACAGCAGGAGCAACTTTTGCTTGGACACTAACAGGAGGAGATGGCAGTATTAATGGCGCAACAAATTTAAATAGTGTTACTGTAGATTGGATAAATACTGGAGGAGATTTAGAAGTAACAATAACAGGTCCAGTTCCTAATAATTGCGTAACGGTATCAAGTGTAACAGTTGCTATCTCAGCGATAAGTCCACCTCCCAATAATGGGAATGGAAATATAGCTCACGTTGTTTGCCAAGATTCAGGACAACCCAGCTTAGATGCTAATACTTCAGGAGCAGCGGTAGCTGTTAAATGGTATTCTGATGCCGGGTTAGGTACTCAAATAGGAACAGGTAATCCGTTTATACCAGCAGTAGCAGATCTTGACATGGCAATTGTTGGAATTACAACCTTCTATGTTACACAAGATATAGGTTGTGCAGAAAGTACTCCTATTGAGTATGCGATTACAATTGAGCCAAAAGCTGTTTCAGGAACAGCAACAGATCAATCAGTGTGTAATTTAGATACTAATTTTGATTTATTTAACGGGCTTGCTGGTCATCAAACAACAGGTACATGGAATGATGATGATGCGACTGGAGCACTTTCTGGAGCTCAAAATGAAATTTTTGATGCCACATTTGCTGGACTTGTAACAGGGCAAACCTATAATTTTACTTACACAGTATTAGGAGTTGCAAGTTGTGTAGGACTAGATGCTTCAACCACGTTAAAAGTGACAATTTCTGGAGCAAGTAGTACACCTCCTACAGATATTAATCCAAGTGACCCAGTAACAGCTTGTTTAAATGCTACAGCACCCACAATTTCTGTAACTGGCACCAGTGTAAAATGGTATTCTGATGCAGCTCTAACCAATGAGGTTAAGCCTGGATCTGGATCTAACTTGGATACTGATGGTTTAGTAGATATGGTAGTAGCTGGAACAACCTCTTTTTATGCTACTCAAGATAGTGGCTGTGGAGAAAGTGGATCAACAGAAATTAAAGTGGAAGTAACTGCTTTACCTAACGCTACTATAACAGGTAATAATGCGGCTTGTGAAAACGCTACTGAAATTTATTCAGTAGCCGATGCAGGAGTAGGCGCAACTTATACTTGGACCGTAAACGGAACCCCTAGTTTTTCTGGAGAAACAACGAATAGCTTAACTGTTAATTGGGCAACTGTTAATGGTGATGTTCAAGTAGATATTATTAATGCAGCTACTTGTGCTATCTCAAGTGCTGTATTTACAGTTTCTATTTCAGCAACAAGCCCACCACCAAATAGTGGGAATAATATTGCTGAAGATGTTTGTCAAGATGCTACTCTGCCTAGTTTAGACGCTAACACATCAGGTACTGTTACTTGGTTTTCAGATGCAGGCTTAACAACTCAAATTGGAACAGGTAATCCATTTACGCCAACGGCTGCTGATCTTGATATGACAACAGGAGGCATTACTGCTTTCTATGTAACTCAAAATGTAGGTTGTGGCGAAAGTACTACTGCTATTGAGTATGTAGTTACTGTCTTGGCCAAACCCGATGCTACTATCGCAGGGAATGGCTCGATCTGTGAAAATACAAGTGGAGAAATTTATACAGTTCCTTTAGATGCAGCAGCTACTTATGCTTGGATATTAACAGGAGGAGATGGAACAATAACAGCAGGAGCAACTACAAATAGTGTTACTGTTGATTGGTTAGCCACTGGTGGAGACTTGCAAGTAACGGTTACAGGTGCTGCCCCAACTAATTGCCCTAGTGTTTCAACGTTAGCAGTTGTTGTTGCTGCTCAACCAGCAGAGCAAACAATTAATGAAGCAGATCAATCTATCTGTGAAAATGCGACTATTGCAATCTCTTTAGAGAACTCGGAAACAGGGGTTACCTACGAACTTTTAGTTGATGGAACAGCAACGGGTGTTTCTAAAGATGGAGACGGAACAACTAACTTTATTATAGGAGCCCTAGGCCCTAATGAAGGCCTAGTAGGCGCTGGTAGCCCTCACACTGTTGCAGTACAAGCTTCTATCAATGGAGGCTGTTTAACAATATTGACAGATATAGTTGAAGTAGCGGTTACTGCGAACCCTGTAATTCAAACTATTGTAGAAGCAGGGACAGTGGTAATATGCGAAGCTGCTGGGCAGGTTGTAACTATTGCAAACTCAGAGGCTACTGTTAATTATGAAATTATATTAGATGGAACGGTAACAAATGTTTCTGCACTTGGTACTGGTAATTCAAATTTTGAAATTGGTACACTTACAGCGGCTAATGGTTTAACAGTTGGTAATCATATAATTACCGTACAAGCTTCGTTGGCTGCTTGTACTACTACTTTTACGGATCAAATTGATGTTACTGTACAAGATGTGAGCAGTCCTCCTGCAGAAGATAATAGTTCAAATCCTGTTATGGCTTGTCAAAATGGGCCTGCTCCAACTATTTCGGTAGTAGGTTCAGGAGTAACTTGGTATAAAGAAGCTGGGCTTAATACAGTTTTAGGAACAGGTACTTCTTTTACACCAGCTAGTGCAGATTTGGATATGACAGTTAATGGAACTACTTCCTTTTTTGCTACGCAAGATGAAGGATGTGGGGAGAGCACAGCAACTGAAATCCGGATAACTATTGAAAACTGCTCAGGTTGTTATACAGTTGAATTAAACCTTTCAGATGCAACCTGTACTGATGATAATGGAGAAATTACATTGGTAGTTGGTGCTAATGGGGTGTCGCCATTTGATTATGAAATTACAAACACCGCTACGGGCAATAGTGTTTCTCAAAATGGTCAACCCAATACTACCTTTACGTTTAGTGGTGTTGCTTCAGGTAATTATACCTATCTAGTTAGAGATGCCACAGCTTGTGAAGTTACTGGTGCTCTTGATATAGGAATTAAAGAATTTGGAGTTATTGCTACAGTATCTAAAGCTGGAGATATTGCTTGTTTTGGAGATCCAACTGGAGGTACTGCACGCATTACTGTTGAAGGTGGAGTTAACCCTTATCAGTATAAAATCGGGAATGATGATTGGACAGATTTTGCTTCTGGAGATGTGATTGAAGGATTGCCAGCTGGGGTGGAATATGTAATTTTGGTTAGAGATAATGCATCTGATGGATGTCCAAGTAGCTCTAAGATTTCAATCTCTGAACCTGCTGCAGTTGAAGCTGAAGTTGTTAAAATCTCAGATACCTATCCTGAACAAAATATAGGTTCTATAAGTGTAACAGACATTACTTCAGACAATCCACCTTATGAAATTCAACTGTTGGATGGAGATGGGTTTATAATAGAAGATTTTATAACAGTTGAACCAGACAGGTTTGGGAAATTTAATTTCTTATTTGAGCAACTTACCATAGGTGCTTATGTTGTTGTTGTAAGGGATAAAACGGGCTGTGATTTAGCTTTAGATGAAATATTTATTGAATCTAAATCTGACATAACAATACCTAACGTTTTTACACCAAATAATGATGGTGTTAATGAAGCATTCATTATTCTAAATAAGAAAGCTAATACTACATTGGTAGTAGTAAATCGTTGGGGAATAAAAATATTTGAAAGCGAAGACTACCAAAACGATTGGAGAGCAGAAGGTGTTCCTGATGCTATTTACTTCTATACGATTAGTATGGATGGCCAATTATATAATGGCTCTGTAGAAGTATGGCGTGGTGGTGCTAAAATAAATAATTAAGTAAAAAGTTTGGAGCAAAGAGTCCGAAGTTGGGAGTGTATTCCAACTTCGGACTTTTTTGTTTTACCTTATAAATGCGCTAAAAACTTAAGGGTATCTACACCATCCGCATAATCCCAAACTTCCGGGTATTGCCCTTCTCCAAACGGTATTAGATTAAATTCTTCACTCGTATTACCAACTATACATTGAATTTTATCCTTATTCGCTTCTAAGGTCGCTTTCAATTCGTTTAAATCAGTATATTCTTCATAAAACATAACCGAAAGTGGGGATACCATTTCTGTTGATGCTTTTAGTAATAAGAAGCCAGTATCTAAATGAGGATCTCTATTTACAAGATAGATCGACTTGTTATAATCGTAGTTATTAACCCATTTGCTATGGTGTGCAATTTCTTTATACTCATTTAGTACGTCTAAGAAATGGATGAAATTATAATCTTTAGGTACATATAGTTTTGATACATTTCTGCATCCCAAGCCAAAATAAGAAAAAATATCCTTGCCTAAGGCCAATATTTCTTCGTCCGATTCATTACCGGCAAGTACGGCACATGATGTTCTATTTTTTCTAATAATGTGAGGCTGTTTACCGAAGTATTGCTTAAAATAACGAGCTGAATTATCACTACCAGTAGCAATAATGGCATCTATATTTTCCAACCTACTTATATACTCAATCTGGGGTCCAAATTGAGGTTCAATTGCAATAAGCATTTCTGTAATTAGCGGCAGTAACACTTTGTCTTGTGAACTTAGTTTTATATAGGCTTTGTTTCCACTTATGAGCACCGATAATAAATCGTGGAAGCCTACCATCGGAATATTGCCAGCCATTATAATGCCTATTTTCTGTGATGACTCTTGAAAATTATAGGGCTTTACCCAACTATATAGACTCTCCTTATCTATTATTTTCGCCAAGCCTTTAATCGCCATTTCAATTGATTTTGGTGTAAACCAGCGATTTTCGTTGCCAGCCTTATCGGCCCATTCAGCAATTTTATTTTGAGGAAGCTTTTTAAGAGCTTCGCCTAGTTCTGTAAAGGCGCTAATGCGTTGGGTAAGGGTCATAATGTAAAAGTGAACTGCAAAGTTAATAGACTATTTTGTGAGCAATGGGCAATCTGTTATTAATTTATACTGTTTAAACACTGGGTTGCATTTGTATTTATAAATTGTTTAATTGTATTTTAGAAACGCAATGAATAATTACTTTAATTCTATTTTATGAAAACTCTATTTCTAGTTCTACTCACATTACCTTTTAATTTATTTGCTCAAAACGATCCATTATGGATGCGATACTCTTCCATTTCACCAAACGGAAAAGAAATAGCATTTTCCTATAAAGGCGATATTTTTAAAGTGAATGCAGATGGTGGATTGGCTTTGCAATTAACTAACCATCAAGCACATGATACGGAACCTGTTTGGAGTAATGATGGAAAATCTATAGCTTATGCCTCTGATCGGTATGGTAATTTTGATGTGTTTCTAATACCAGCAGAAGGAGGACAGTCTAAACGCTTAACATTTCATTCATCATCAGACCATCCAATGGATTTTAGTCCTGATGGTGAGTTGGTGATTTATTCTTCCTCAAGAAAGGATGACCCTAAAGCCGTATTTTTCCCAACGGGTGCTTTACCAGAAGTATATAGTGTTTCTGTTTCAGGAGGGAGGGAGCATATGTTATTAACAACTCCATCTGAGCTAGTTCAATATAGTCCTGATGGGAATAAGTTGATTTTTCATAACAGAAAAGGATACGAAAATGCGTGGCGTAAGCATCATACATCATCTATTACAAGAGATATAATGACCTTTGATTTTGCTTCAGGCAAATATGAAACGGTAGTATCTTGGCAAGGAGAAGACCGAAACCCTGTTTGGATTAATGATGCAGATTTTTATTATTTAAGTGAAAAAAGTGGCTCATTTAATATATGGAAGAGTTCACTAAAAGGAGGTACTGCATCGCAAATAACAAAGTTTGAAAATCATCCAGTAAGATTTCTTTCTATAGCAAAGAATGGGAATTTATGCTTTGGTTATAATGGAGAAATTTATACACTGGCTAATGGTGGAACACCATCAAAAGTTGCTGTTCAGATCAATTCAGATTTTCAATATAATGATGCAGAGATAAAAAGAATAACTTCTGGAGCTAAAGATTTTCAAGTATCTCCTAATGGGAAAGAAGTGGCATTTATTGTGCACGGAGAAGTATTTGTAACATCAATAGAGTATGGTGCTACAAAGCAAATTACCACAACTTCTGTACAAGAACGAAACTTAAGCTTTTCTCCCGAGGGTGATAAGTTGCTTTATTCTAGTGAACGAAATGGGAGTTGGAATATTTATGAAGCGTCCCTTGGGCGGGAAGAAGATAAGTACTTCTATAATGCGACAGTTATTAATGAAAAAGCAATCATATCAAGTACAGCAGAAGAGTTTCAGCCTCAATTTTCACCAGATGGTAAGGAGATTGCTTACTTAGAAGAGCGAACAACTGTTAAGGTGTATAATGTAGCGTCTAAACAAAGTAGAACAGTGCTTGCGGGTGATTTAAACTATTCTTATGCAGATGGTGATCAATATTTTACTTGGTCACCAGATAGCAAATGGCTGCTAGTGCAGTATTTTGATGCCGACCGATGGAATACTGATATTGGATTGCTTAATGTAACTTCAAAAGAGGTGCTGAATCTAACACAAAGTGGCTATAATAATTACGGAGCCAAATTCGCAATGGGGGGCGAAATGGTATATTGGGCAACAGATAAACAAGGCTTTAGATCGCATGGTAGTTGGGGCTCAGAAGATGATGTATATGCAATTTTCTTAACATCGGATGCCTATAATAAGTTTACACTTTCCAAGGGAGATTATGCTTTATGGAAAGAAGAGCAAAAAGAGGAAGAAAAAGAGGGTGATTCCAAAGACACGAATAAGAAATCTAAGAAAAAGAAAAAAGTAGAAGAAGAGGAGGACGAGACTAAAGTTACAGCCTTAAAAATTGAAAAAGAAAACCTTAATGACCGCAAGGTTAGATTGACCAATTTTTCATCTCACTTAGCAGATTTTCTTGTGAACGAGGATGGGGAAGAAATGGTTTTTATTTCAAGGTTTGATAAAGGCTATGATATGTGGTCTACTAAGTTTAGAGAAAAGAAAACTAAAGTGTTGGCTAAGCTTGGGAGTTCGCCTTCCAAACTGGAATTTGATAAGGACCAAGAAAATGTGTTCTATCTGAATAAGGGTAAAATTAGCAAAGTAAATCTGAAGGATGGAAAGAGCAAGGGCGTATCATTTTCTAGTGAGATGACTTTGGATAAAGGGGCAGAACGAGCATACATGTTTGATCATTCGTGGCGACAGTTTAAGAAAAAATTCTATCTAGAAGATTTACATGGAGTGGACTGGGATATGTATAAAGAGAATTATAAAGCCTTTTTACCTTACATCAATAACGGCTATGATTTTGCTGAAATGCTAAGTGAAATGTTAGGGGAAGTGAATGCTTCGCATACGGGTTCTGGATATAGGCCAAGCAGAAGTGGTGGAGATAAAACCGCAACCTTTGCAGCGTATTATGATGCGGCTTATGCTGGCAATGGATTAAAAATTAGTGGAATAATTGATAAAAGCCCATTAATTACTAAATCAGGAAAGGTTAAAGTGGGCGTAGTGATTGAAAAAATTAATGGAAAAACAATCGTACAAGATGCAAACTACTATAAATTGTTGAATAGAAAAGCAGGGGAAAAGCTGTTGCTTTCATTTTACAATCCGAGCAACTCACAGAGATGGGATGAGGTTATCAAACCAATTTCTTTAAGGCAAGAAAATACATTGCTATATGAACGATGGATTAAAACAAGAGAAGAAAAGGTTGACCAACTTTCGAATGGGCAATTAGGGTATGTGCACGTAAAAGGAATGAACAGTGCTAGTTTTAGAGAAGTATTCGAAAAAGTACTTGGTAAGCATAATAAAAAGAAAGCATTAATTGTGGATACAAGGTTTAATGGAGGAGGTTGGTTGCACGATGACCTCGCAACTTTCTTAGATGGAAAGCGATATATGAGTTTTGAACCAAGGGGACAAAAAAACATGGGTGGAGAACTTTTGGTTCTTAATGGAAAAGAGGGTGCTGAATTTAAAATAACTTTTAAATAATAGATAAAAACATCTTATGTTAAAATAGTCTAAAACTAATAGGATAATGTATTGAAAAAAGTTTT
>CAZDQR010000008.1:0-880 GCA_964507315.1 uncultured Roseivirgaceae bacterium | reverse complement strand
GGAGGAGAACCCATTTCTAAATGGCAAAAACCTTCGTGTGTTTTAATGAGTGAAAGTAATTATTCTGATGCACATATGTTTCCTTACACCTATAAGGCATTGGGCATTGGTAAGCTTGTTGGTATGCCAGTACCAGGAACAGGAACTGCTGTTTGGTGGGAAACCATGCTAGATGGAGATACTTATTTTGGTATCCCTCAAATTGGAATGCGTACCGAAGATGGTAAGCTAATGGAAAATACACAACTAGAACCAGATGTAAAGGTTGATAATAAGTGGAATAATGTTGTTAATGGCAAGGATGAACAATTAGAAGCATCGGTTAAATTATTATTGGAGAATTAATCATTAAAACGATTTACTTGAAAAAGCATAAGGGTTAAACCTTATGCTTTTTTATTTATAATTATTCTAAATAACTAATATATATCAGTTTTTAGGAGCTTAAAAGAGCATAGTTTTGCATCTCTTATTTATAAAAGATATGCACAAGTACATTATTCTCTTACATGTTTTAGCTGCTACCGTTTGGGTAGGTGGCCATTTAGTATTAGCCATTGGTATATTGCCATCAGTAGTTAAATATGGCAATATAGATTTGTTAAATGCCTTTGAAGCTAAGTATGAAAAGGTTGGAATACCAGCGTTAATTATATTGGTAGTAACAGGTTTGTATATGGCAATTGATTATTTGCCAATGAGCGAATGGTTCGATTTTAGTAATAACCTAAGTAAACACATCTCGATAAAATTAATACTATTAGGAATGACGGTAGCTTTGGCATTACATGCTCGATTAAAATTGATCCCTAATTTATCAGTTAATAACCTAATTATGTTGGCCGTGCATATAATAGCAATCACCACAGTTGCTGTAATG
>CAZDQR010000007.1:1888-25918 GCA_964507315.1 uncultured Roseivirgaceae bacterium | reverse complement strand
ATTTACCTACACCACCTTTACCAGAAGCAACTGCAATTATATTTTTAACTCCCGCTAAAAGGTTCGTTCCTTTTAAACGTGAAGTAGTTACCATAGAATCGAAAGAAATGTTTACCTCAATGTTAGAACCAAATTTAGTTTCTAAGGCATTAACGCAATCTTTGCGCATAACTTCTTTTAATGGGCAGGCCGGTGTTGTTAATACTACCTTAAATTTTATGTTGTTTCCTTCTACTTCAACGGCATCAATCATATTTAACGACACTAAATCTTGTTTTAGATCTGGGTCGTTTACGGTTGATAGAGCTTCGAGTACAAGTTCTTTTGTTATATCCATGTTAAAAAAATAATAAGAGGTTATATTTAATAGTGCAAAATAACTTGATTTGTAGGACTTTTGGTTTAATATACATTTAAAATTCAAACCTATTGATTCAATCCGAAACCATAGATGAAGTAAAGAACCGTATCGACATTGTTGAAGTGGTGGGCGATTTTGTTAGTTTAAAACGAAAGGGCCAAAATATGTGGGCTTGTTGTCCTTTTCATAACGAAAAATCACCTTCTTTTTCTGTATCACCCGTAAAAGGATTTTATAAATGTTTTGGTTGTGGCAAATCTGGTGATGCCATCGATTTTGTGATGGAAGTTGAAAAACTGAATTATGTTGAGAGCATTAAATTTTTGGCGAAAAAGTATGGCATTGAAATTCAGGAAAAAGAGTTAACAGATGACCAAGCTCAAAAACAAAGCGAGAGAGAAAGTCTTTACATTATTTTAAATGCCGCTAAAGATTATTTCGCCAACACACTTTGGGATTCAACTGAAGGACGTGCCATTGGGTTAGGGTATTTTCAAGAGCGAAAAATGACTGATGCTATTTTAAAGAAATTTGAATTAGGGTTTGTTAAAGATGAGTGGAATGGATTTTATACCCACGCAACAAAAAAAGGCCATAGCGAAGAAATGCTTGAAAAGGCCGGTTTACTCATTGTAAAAGAGAATAAAAAATACGATCGGTTTAGAGGGCGAATAATTTTTCCGATTCATAATGCCCAAGGGCGAGTTGTTGGATTTGGTGCGAGAGCTTTAAAAAAGGATGATAAGCCAAAGTATATAAATTCGCCAGAAACGGCAGTTTATGTAAAAAACCAAGTGCTGTATGGTTTGTTTCAGGCGAAGCAAGCCATACGAATGGCAGAAAATTGCTTTTTGGTGGAAGGCTATACAGATGTAACCTCTTTACATGAAGTGGGCATTGAAAACGTGGTTGCCTCTTCTGGAACTTCTTTAACAGAAGGGCAGATAAAACTGATTCAGCGTTTTAGCCCAACCATTACTGTGTTGTACGATGGCGATATGGCCGGCATTAAGGCTTCGCTGAGAGGTATTGATATGATACTTGCTCAAGGGCTTAATGTTAAAATGGTGTTATTGCCAGAAGGCGAAGACCCTGATAGTTACTCTAAGGCATTAGGGAGTGAGGCCTTTAAACAATACTTAGAAGATAAAAAAGAAGATTTTATTCACTTTAAAGCTAATCTATTAGCCAAAGAGGCAGAAAAAGATCCTATTAAAAAAGCGGAGTCAATTAGAGAAATTGTTTCGTCTATTGCTGTAATTCCAGATGCTATTAAGCGTAGCGTTTATATTAAAGAAGCCGGTGATTTATTAGTTATCGAGGAGCAAGTATTAATTGGTGAATTAAATAAAATACTCCGAAAAAATGCGAAGTCTCCATCAAATTATAATTCTGAAGAAGTTATTCTTACACCAGTACAACCTGTAGAGCAGGAGCTTGCTTGGGACCCAGTAGAGATAATAAAATTTCAGGAACAAGAAAGCATCCGTCTATTATTAGAGTACTCGCACGTTGAGTTAGACAAGGAAACATCTTTGCAATCTTATCTTTTGAATGAGCTGGAGGATGTTGAATTTTTATCGCCAACTCATGCAGAAATTTTTAATAAGTATAGAGATGAATTAGCAAAAGGAAATACCGCAACTATTGATTATTTTATTAAAAATGGAAGCACTGAAGTTCGCAGAACTGTGATTGATATTATTAGTAAAAAAGTTGAATTGAGCCCAAATTGGAAAGACAAATACAAAATATTTGTTCCTGATGAATCAGAAAAATCGCATTTAGAGCGTATTGCACTTACCAATATTTTGCGTTTAAAGCAGCGAGTAGTTAGACGAATATTAGAAGACAATATTGAACGGTTAAAAACTGCCAAAAACGAAGAAGAGCAAACAGAAATACAGAAGATACATGCAGAGCTTAAGAATACAGAAACCGAAATTGCATCTTTGCTAGGGAATGTTATTTTAAAGTAATTAGTTTTAGTTAGGAACTAGCTAATTTTGAACAAATTAAATAAAACAAGCATGAATAAGTTGGACACCATTGAAGAGGCTATCGAGGCCATAAAAAATGGAGAAGTTATTATTGTAGTAGATGATGAGGACAGAGAAAATGAAGGGGATTTTATTTGTGCTGCTGAAACTATAACGCCAGAGATAGTGAATTTTATGGCAACTCATGGGCGTGGTTTAATTTGTGCTCCTTTAGTAGAAGATCGCTGCGATGAGTTAGAATTAGAGCTTATGGTGGGTAAGAACACTGCATTACACGAAACACCTTTTACGGTATCGGTAGATTTAAATGGCTATGGCTGCACAACGGGTATTTCTGCAAGCGATAGAGCAAAAACAATTAAGGCATTAGTTGATCCTACTATTAAACCTGAAGAACTAGGCAGACCAGGGCATATCTTTCCTCTAAAAGCAAAACGTGGTGGTGTACTACGTAGGTCTGGCCATACCGAAGCTGCCATTGATTTAGCAAGATTGGCGGGATTTAGACCTGCAGGTGTTTTAGTTGAAATTATGAATGAGAATGGTACGATGGCTCGTTTGCCAGACTTGCAAAAAGTTAGGGAGAAATTTAATTTGAAATTAATTTCTATAGAAGAGTTGATAAACTATCGCCTTAAAAAGGAATCGTCAATAGAAAAAGGGATAACTGTTAAAATGCCAACTGAATATGGCGATTTTGACCTTACCTATTATACGCAAAAGAACACAGGCGAAAATCATTTGGCATTAACTAAAGGGACTTGGGATAAGGATGAGCCACTCTTGGTAAGAGTGCATTCATCATGTGTAACAGGCGATATATTTGGTTCTTGCCGTTGTGATTGTGGGCCACAATTGCACGAAGCCTTACGTATGGTAAATGCCAAAGGCAAAGGTGTTGTGTTGTATATGAATCAAGAAGGAAGAGGTATTGGGTTAGAGAATAAGCTGAAAGCCTATAAGTTACAAGAAGACGGACTCGATACTGTAGAAGCAAATGTTGAACTAGGGTTTAATGCAGACAATAGAGATTATGGTGTTGGAGCTCAGATATTAAGTGATTTAGGTGTTTCTAAAATTCGACTTATTTCTAATAATCCTAAAAAAAGAGCGGGCTTAATGGGGCATGGCTTGGAAATTGTAGATACTGTGCCAATTGAAATTGCACCAAATAAGCATAATGAGAAATACCTTAAAACAAAGCGCGATAAAATGGGCCATAATATACTTAAAGGCGAATGATTAAAAATCTTCTCTTTATTATAATATTTTCTGCTTCCGTTCAAGCAAAAGCGCAAGAATTTCCGTCTGACCTTTGGCATAAAGGTATGTTGGTTTTGGTGAATGAGGATACTATTATTGGTAAAATAAAATATAACCTTGTTCAAGATTTAGTGCAGGTAGAAGCAGTAAAAAAGGTGTACACTTTTGGAAGCAAAAAAGTGTTTTATTTTCAAATTTTTGATGAAACGGTAGATGCATATAGAGAGTTTTATACGTTGCCTTTTGCACTTAAAAACAGGTACGAAGCACCAGTAATTTTCGAGGTTTTGGTGGAAGGACCTTTAACTTTATTATGCCGCGAATCCATTATTTCCAAAACAGTTAATGATAGCAACCCTTATGGAACTGCTATGACTTATAGTAGAAAAGAGTTGGTATATTCCTATTATTTTCTGAATGTTAAAGGAGAAATTACTAAGTATAGTTTAAAGAAAAAAGATTTATTAGTTGTGCTTTCAAAGCGATCAAATAAAATTGATCAATATATGAAAATAAACCGATTAAGAGCAGATAAACGGTATGATTTAAGTAGAATCATATCGTTTTATAATGGAATTATTTAGCGCTTCATTTTTATCCATAAATAGATATGTCAAAACCATTAATATTAGTTTCAAACGATGATGGTATAACCTCTAAAGGTATTCGTGTGTTGGTAGAAGCCATGCAAACCATTGGAGAAGTAGTTGTTGTTGCACCAGATAGTCCGCAATCCGGCATGGGCCATGCCATTACCATTGGCGATACTTTAAAGTTGGAGAAGTCTAATATTTTTGAAGGAGTAGATGCATACGAATGTTCTGGCACACCGGCAGATTGTGTTAAAATTGCGAAACATTATGTACTTAAAGATCGCAAGCCAGATTTAGTAGTTAGTGGAATTAACCACGGAAGCAATACTTCCATTAGTGTATTATATTCAGGCACAATGTCTGCAGCCATTGAAGCTGCCTTAGAGGACTTGCCCGCTATTGGGTTTTCACTCTGCGATTATTCTTCGGAGGCAGATTTTTCTCATACAATACCGCATATTATTAGGCTTGCTAAAGAAACGCTTAAAAGAGGGTTGCCTAAGGGGATTGCTTTAAACGTGAATTTTCCTGCTATTAAGGATGAGCCCATTAAAGGAGTTAAAATCTGTAAACAAGCCGATGCCAAATGGCAAGAAGAATTTGATGAACGACACGACCCTTACGGCCGTAGATATTTTTGGATGGCAGGAGAATTTGTAAATTTCGATAAAGGTACTGATAACGATCAATGGGCAGTAGATAATAATTATATATCCGTGGTGCCTTGCCAGTACGATTTGTCTAGCAAATCTGCTATGGAAACTATTTCTAAAGAATGGGAGTTGTAAAGAGAAAATGACTTTAATTAAATAGAAATTCTAACGGATGAAAATAATGACTATCATACTACTAAGTTTATTCGCCTTTTTTAATGTTGCTTGCAACACGCAGCAAGTAGATAAGATTGAAACTGATAAAAAAGATGGCTACGCAGTGGTTGAAGCAGTAAGTGTTTCAGGATCGGAAGGAAGTTATAATTTTTCAGTTACACTTAAAAGTCCGGATACCGGCTGCACCCAATATGCTAATTGGTGGGAGGTAGTTACCGAAAATGAAGAGCTCGTTTATCGTAGAATTTTAGGCCACTACGTGTAAATGAGCAACCATTTACACGTAGTGGCGGCATCGTAAAAATTGGAGCAGATGACATTGTTATAATAAGAGCACATATGAACACTTCTGGGTTTGGCGAAGGCGAAATTGCAATGAAAGGGAGCGTTAATACTGGATTTAAACTCTTTAAAGTTAGTAAGGAGTTTGGAGCTTCTCTTGAAGAGGTTGAGCCTCAACCAAGTGGTTGTGCATTCTGATAATATAATAAATCGAAGTTGGTATAATCTCACATTTTTAGCTGATAATTATTAGTTTTTGCGCCAATTTTTGCTTCTAGTTTTGCATTATTAATATTATTTTTTAACCAAGGTATTATTATGTATCAGGTTCAATCTTATCTACTCGTAGGTATTTTTTTAATTGGCTTTTTAGCCATAACATTCGAGGACAAATTAGAAGTAAATAAAAGCTGGATAGCCCTTGTTATGGGCTCATTTATGTGGGTAGTAGTTGCCATTGGACAAGATGAAAAACTATTGCAGTTAGCAATTGTGCACGAGTCAGCTGAAATATTCGAACTTATCATTTTCTTAATGGGCGCTATGACCATTGTAGAAATGATGGGGCATTTCCGTTTTTTTACTTGGATAGAATCTAAACTTTCTTCTTTAAATATTACAGATAAACAGCTGTTTTGGATACTCGGATTAACCGCATTTATTGGTTCTTCCTTATTAGATAATCTTACTACAACGTTGGTAATGATTCAAATAGGCAGGCATCTGTACACCAAGAAAAATAATCTGATTTTGTATGTAATAAACATTGTAATTGCAGCTAATGCAGGCGGAGCTCTATCACCGGTTGGGGATGTAACTACTATTATGCTTTGGTTAGCAGGTAAATTTACTGCTTGGCAAATAGTATTTTTTGCTTTTTTGCCATCTGTAGCTGCTTGGATTGTTCCTCAGTACCTAATTACCAAGCAAATTACAAATGAAGAAAGGACGCCCTATAAAATGGAGGAAGATTTACCATTACAATGGGGAATAATTTTTATTGGATTGTTTACATTCGGATTTGCTGTAATGGTTAATTTCTTTCATCTACCTCCATTTATTGGTATTTTAATGGGGTTAGGGGCTGCAGCCATTGTTATAGACCGTAGACTAAAAAAAGGAATTCTAAAAAAGAGAGCAGGCCACATTGTAAACATCATTAAGACCATTGACATGGCTACCCTTAATTTTTTTATAGGAATTTTATTAGCCGTGGGGGCATTGGCTTACCATGGCTTGCTCGCACAAGCAGCTAGCTTTGTTTTTGGTGATAATCCTGCTGATAATTTAAATTTAGTTGTGGTTGGCAACATTAGTTTGGGCCTACTATCCTCAATATTTGATAATGTGCCATTAACAGCTGCTGTAATAAAAATGTTGCCAGAAGGAATACCTTATCCATATTGGGTTTTATTAGCTATTACTGCTGGCACGGGTGGCAGTATATTGGCTATTGGATCTGCGGCTGGTGTTGCAGCAATGGGCTTGGTAAAAGAACTTACATTTATCGAGTATTTTAAAAAAGGATCAATACCTGCTTTAATGGGCTATGCTGCTGCTGTTGCTACTTGGTACGCTATATTTTGCTGCAAGTTATAACACTATTATAAAGGTTGTGCCTTTGGGTGAAGGTATAGTGTGTTTTGCATATTATCCAAATCTGCGAAATGGCACATTGATTTTTAAATTTCTAGGAAGCCAATTCCCGGAATTAACTAACTTCCAGAATACAGAGAATTACAATCTAACAATACCCTCTCATTATTTTAGCACAAACATTATGTGAATTTTTAAGTCGATTGTTTGCTTATCAAGTAACTCAGGCTATTTAAGTTTCAAACTTCAAACTTTTCGTTTGCTATCCAAAATTATTGGTAAAATACCTTATTCTTGAGAGATATTGAGAATAGGTTTTCATTAAACATATTAATTGGTGTTTTTTTGAAACAAATCAGTGCTGAGAAGTACTCAAATTAAGTATTGAATTCAACATATAGTTCTCATATGTTTGCTATATTTATACTTTAAGTGATAAGCATACAAGTTTTTATTAAACTAGATTTTATTTTATGAGAAATACTTATGCATTCCTTTTTTTATTTTTTGTTTTAGCCTGCAACAAAGATGAAGTTGCTCCTACCCAGAGTATTGTTATTAACGAAAAATTTTTGAAAAATGAAGCTCAAGTTTTGGAAAAAGGGTTTGCCGAACTCAGAACGTTGCCCTACATGGGATCAATGATTGTAATCAAAAACGGAGAGATTATTAAGGAGGAGTATTTTAACAAGTATAACCAAAATTATGGCTTTAATATTAAATCTTCATCCAAAGGGTTTATATCAGTTTTGATCGGAATTGCTATTGAACAAGGGTACATAAAAAGTGTAGATGAGAAAATAAGTCAGTTTTTTCCTGAATATATTGACAATAACAGTGACCCACGTAAATTCGATGTTACAATAAAACATCTTTTAACAATGCAAAGTGGTTTTGATAGTGATGAAGCAGATTACAGTACTTACTTTACTCAAAATTGGGTAGAATCCATTCTGAAAATTGAAATGGGGACTAAACCTGGTACTAAGTTTATTTATGATTCTAAGATGACCCACTTACTTTCAGCTATTCTTACCAAATCAACGGGTAAAAGCACTTTAGAGTTTGCGGAAAAATATTTGTTTCAACCATTAAACATTAAAATAAAGGGATGGTCTCAGAGCCCAGTTGGGATATATGAAGGGGGCTCGGAAATGTATTTTACAAGTAGGGATTTATCCAAATTGGGGCTTCTGTATTTAAATAATGGGATGTTTGATGAAAAGCAAATAATTAATGAGGCTTGGGTAAAGGAGTCTCTTATTAATAGAACAAACGTGAACTTATCTAATTTTGGCCGAGAAGTTACTGGATATGGGTATAGTTGGTGGTTGGAAACTATAAAAGGGGAAAAAGCCTTTTCTGCTAAAGGTGTATGTGGCCAGTTTGTTACTGTATTTCCTGAATTAGACTTAGTGGTAACAACAACCACTGATTGGAAATATGTTGCATCTCATAATCTAGATACTTCCGCTCCGTTTATTAATAAATTCATTGCTAAGTATATCATTCCATAGTTCCTGTTCAGAGAAGCTAATTGGGATCAGAAAATTCATAGCTTTTAAGTTAGGTAGATAAATTGTTTACTCACCGTTGTATATGACAATGCCACAACGTAATTAGCTTGTAGGGTGAAGTTGAAAATGAATAAAATTACAAGAATTGATAAAAAATACTTATCTATTTCGATAAGTATTCTCTAGAATTCAAATCAATCAACTAGTGTTAGAGAGCTCAATCAATCCTATTTTATTTTTTCTTTGATAAAGAAGTGCCGACCGTTGGAACCACATATTATCTGAATTAAGCCATTTTTTAATATAGGGCTTTCGTTGCTGAGGATTAAACATAAAATAAGTGTCTAATATATTAGAGGATATAAAATCTGCGCTATGCCACTACGATTTGTTGGAAATCAGATATTAAAAAGGTTCAAAATCTCCTAGTTCAAACTTTGCTTTATACTTAGATGTAAACTCTTACCCAAAGTATTGAAACTCCCAATTTGGCTTTGCCCATAACTCTTTAATAATAGAATCTAACACTTCTTTTTTCGGTAAAAGGTCACTTATCAAAAAGGGCCGTTGTGCTTTATTTCGGATAGGTGATGTAAATCCAAAATACTCAAAGTGCTCATTCATATTAGCTGTTGCGGCTGGTACAGGCGGAAGTATATTGGCCATTGGGTCTGCTCTGCCGGTGTTGCTGCAATGGGTTTGGTAAAGGAACTTACATTTATCGAGTATTAAAAAAAGGCTCAATACCTGCTTTAATGGGTTATGCCTCTGCTGTTGCTACTTGGTACGATATATTTTGCTGTAAACTTTAGATTTATTTGCTGTTATCTTTAGTTAATTGACACTTTACAGGGTAGTATCTGTAAAGTGCTACGGCTCGAATTAAAAGCGTTGCCTTGCCGCAGGAGTGGCTATGATATTTGCATATTGTTGAGCCGAAGCCTTACTTCGCATCATTGTAACTTAATTGTTGGAAAAAATTTTTAGTATTTATGTTTTAATTTTTTCTATTTCAGTAATATATTTTTTGTGTTTTCATTATTAGGATTCAATTCAAGAGACTTTTTATAATTAATTAGAGCATTTGTATAATCATTATTTGCAAAATATGCCTCCCCTAAACTATCATACCCATTGAAGTTCTCTGGAAATTCAGAGACTAATAATTCGAATATGAGTATTGATTTTTTTATTTCCTCATCATTTAATAATTCATGCCCTATTGCATTCAAATCATCTGGGTCAGAATAGTAATTCTCTTGTACAAGCTCTTTATAAATTTGAATTGCTTGCTTTGGGTTTATAATTAATTTTTCTTTAACAAATGAACCAAGTTAATTTTTGGATATTTTATAAGGTTAGATTCTATTTGATTGTAGAGGGCTTTCCAATTATAAAATGCTTCTTCCGAAGTACTATTGGCAATTAGAATAAGGCCATAGTCAGTGTCAGGCCATCTTAATATTCCATTTTTTTAGTTTTGGGCAACGGTTTCGGCTTAGATGTATGGCGATCAGCAAACTTCACCTCTGTCGGAATTTGATTAAAGTTAGTGATTTGTTCAGAGATGCCAACATGATATAAACACCCCATGCCTTCTTGAGCCAATATGGTGGAACGTTTGGTTATAGCCCTCTTGTTGAATAATAAATGCAATATTTTTTCTTCCTGGTCATCACGAAAAGATAAATTAGAAAAATAAACATTTCATAGGAAACAATGCAAATTTCATCATTCAATGGGGACAACTAAGCTTCAACGGAGTAAGAAGCTTGAAAAAGTTGATAAATACCTTCTGCTATTTCTGAATCAGAATGATTTAAGAGTATTATCGAATCTACTTGAAAAACTCTTGTAACGTTGTCCATAGTTTGCCTTTGAGAACTTTATTAGAATTGAGACTAAATAAAGAATCAGAAAACAGCCATTTGGCTCCCTCTTTTTCCTCAATTGTGTAATTACTAGAGGTAACACCATAGGTGCTTGGCAAAATACCAAAAACAATAACCTTACTAAAATCTATTTGAGTAGTCCATTTAGTACCAGCCGTATGCTGATTTATGATTGCTACATCTTCAAGTGAGAAGCCTAATGCTTTTAGAATATTGAGCAAAAGAGTCTCATCTGTAGGATTTAGAAACTCATTGGAATCATCATTGATTATAATAGCAATGCCTTTGGCGTTAGCTCCTTTATAGTTTAATGAAATTGCCTCGGCTATTGGTTCTTCTACCACTGAAGGAGCTGAGACGTCTTCTTTAATTAAGGTTTCTGTTTTAGGCTTTTCTGGTACAGGTTCTTTAAAGTCATTGTCCTTTATTAGATAAATATCTTCCTTAAAAAGTAACTTTAAATCTGCGTTAGTCAACTCTTCCATTAGGCATTATCTAGGTAGGCTTTTAATTCTTTCGCATCCGAAACTTTCATTCGTTTGGCAAGTACTAATCTTAATTGTCTTCTTCGAAGTGCTCCTGCGTGCATTTCTTTTTCTTCGGTTGTCTCAGGAATTACTTCAGGTACTTCAATAGGGTGCCCTCCTTGATCTACTGCTACAAAAGTAAAAAAAGCGTGATTGCTTGGATCTGGTTTTTTTCCAAAAGGAATTTTTTCTGGAGTAGCTTTTATATAAATCTCCATAGAAGAATTAAAAGCCCTGGTTACATGAGACTCAAACGTCACTACACTACCCAACGGGATTGCTTTACCAAAAGAAATATTATCTACCGAAGCGGTAACCACCGTTCTGTTGGAGTGTTTTTGTGCTGCAATAGCGGCACAAATATCCATCCAGTGCATTAAGCGCCCACCCATTAAATTGTCTAGTGTATTGGTATCGTTAGGCAATACCATTTCTGTCATTATTACTTTTGAATCGTTTACCGACTTTTTCTTTGCCATATGCTTATTTTTTCCAGCCTTGTTTACCTAGCAAAGGTACAAAGCTAAAGTGTTCAAATTCTTGTGTGCTATATTCAGATTCGGTGAGGCGGGTTATGAGCAACATTCGCTGCTTTTTATCATCACCAACTGGGATTACTAGTCTGCCTCCAATTTTTAATTGTTCTTTGAGTGCCTCGGGCACAACGGGAGCTCCAGCGGTTACCAATATTCCATCAAAAGGCGCATGAATAGACCAACCTAAGGACCCATCACCATGTTTTAATACGGGTCGATACCCCATACTTGGTAGTTTTTTCTTGGTTTTATCGTACAAAGGTTTGTTATACTCCATGCTAAAGAGTTTTACTCCCATTTCAAGTAAAACGCATGCTTGGTAGCCCGAACCTGTGCCAATTTCTAATACTTTATCTCCTATGTTAGGATTTAATAGTTGAGATTGAAAAGCAACGGTGTAAGGCTGAGAGATAGTTTGACCTTCTCCAATCGGAAATGCCTTATCTTGATAGGCATGTTCTATAAAAGCATTATCTAAGAAAAAATGCCTCGGCACTTTATTAATGGCTTCAATTACTTTGGGGTTTACTATCCCTTTTTCTGTAATAATTTTTACCAATCTACGTCTGAGTCCACGTGCTTTATAGCTATCTTCCATTACTAATATCTAAACTGATGCGAAGATATAACAACCCTGCAAATGGTTGCAATTATTACGCTAACTTTGGCAAAAAAACACGCAATATGTTTACAGGAATAATTGAAGCTACGGGTACTGTTGCCTCCATTGAAACAGATGGTGGTAACGTGCATTTTTTTATTAGATCTAATATTACTACTGAATTAAAAATTGATCAAAGTGTGGCACATAATGGTGTGTGTTTAACAGTTGTTGGTATAGATAAAGATGTGTATAAGGTAACGGCTATTCAAGAAACTTTGGATAAAACTAATTTGGGCAAACTAAGACCTAGTGACCGTGTTAATCTTGAACGAAGCATGCCTTCTCACGGCAGGTTCGATGGGCACGTTGTGCAAGGGCACGTAGATCAAGTAGCAACTTGCAATTCGGTTACTGAGCAAGATGGGAGTTATGTATTTCAGTTTAATGTTCCTGGTGGCACACCGCTAATTGTTGAAAAAGGGTCTATTTGTATTAATGGCATTAGCCTCACTTGTTTTAATGTAACGGATACTAGTTTCGAAGTCGCTATTATTCCATTCACATTTGAGCACACTAATATTAATAAGGTAGTTAAGGACACTTCTGTAAACCTTGAATTTGACATTCTGGGTAAATATGTGCAAAAAATGATGGCTGCTAGAGCCTAAATTATTCTAGTTTGAGAAATTGTACAAAGTTTAGGGCAGTAGCTTGGGTATGTATTTTTTAGAAACTTTATATACGCCAATTGCAATTAGGCTGCCGAGTAATGCACCTGCTAGTATATCTCCAGGGTAGTGCACTCCTAAATATACTCGTGTAAAACTAAAAACTGTGGCCCAAGCGAAGAATAACCCAATCCATTTATATTTCTTGCCAATTAACAACCAGAGTATGGTTGCCACGGCAAAAGAATTGGTAGCATGTGATGATACAAAGCTGTAAAGGCCACCACGGTAATTATTTACTATATGCAATAATCCTTGTAAAAGTGGCTCGTGCGAGGGGCGAAGTCTGCCAACTAACGGTTTTAGAATGCTCGAAGAAATTTGATCGCCTAAGGTTATTACTAAGGCAATTAGTACTAGCATAAATAAGCCTTTGCTTTTAAACTTAATTAGAATAAAAGCAATGGTGATAATAAACAGGGGGAGCCAAACTTTGCCATCCGTTAAAAAAAACATGACCGAGTCTAGCCATGGGCTGTTAAGGCTATTAATGAGTAGCAATAATTTTTCGTCAAGCCCGAGAACAAAATCTACCATAGGTATAAAAATAAAAAAAGCCAGTTGTTTCAACTGGCTTTTTAAAGTAAGATATTAAAACCTTATGCTTTTTTTACATTTACAGCATTAAGTCCTTTTCTTCCTTCTTGTAATTCGAATTCTACTTCATCACCTTCTTTAACCTCATCAACTAGGCCAGATACGTGCATAAAATACTCTTTGTTTGTTTCTTCGTCAGTAACGAATCCGTACCCTTTGGAGTCGTTAAAGAATTTTACTGTTCCTTTACTCATTATTATTATTATTTTAAAGCACAAAGATAGCATTAAATTAAATGTACACTACATCTATGGTGTATTTTTTTGTGGCGGGTAGAGGGCTTTATCTAGTTGCTACCTGGGTAGTCAAATCTGATATTTACGCCCTTATCCATAAGTTCTTTCATAGCCATTTTTTCTCCTTCGTAGGCTAGAGCTTGCATATCTGTTTGATTTTTATTAATAAAAATATAATTAAGGTTAATTAGGTTCTTCATCTCATAAGGAAATTCTGTAATCATATTATTAGAAAGATCTAGTTCTTTTAACTGTGTTAATTCAAGTACAGATGTAGGAAATTCTGTAATTATATTATGGTTTAAATGCAGTATCCTTAACTTTTTTAAGTTTGATACGTCAATCATTTCAGTTAAATTATTATGATGTACATATAACTCTTCGAGGCCCTTCATATTTCCAATAGATGCCGGAAGGTCGTTAAAGTTATTATGAGAAAGGAACAATATTTTTAAATTTTCTAGGTTGCTTATCTTCTCACTTATGTAGCTGATGTTATTATAATATAAATCTAACCAATCTAATTTTTTGAGATTAAAAAGCTCTTCTGGCACAGATTGGATGTTGTTTTTATACACAACCAGATTTTCTAAATTCTTTAAATTACCAATTTCTTGAGGCAAAGCACTTAGCCTGTTTTCGGGCAACGAAAGTTTTTTAAGTGATTGCATTTGCCCAATTTCTGAAGGCAAGTAAATAAGGCCACAGGTGTTCATGTATAAACTCTCAAGATGAGTTAATCTAGTTAAGTATTTAGGGTGGGGGAACACCGTATTTTGTCCAATAACCAGCTCTTCGAGCGAAACTATTTTTTCAACACCTTTTAAAGAAGTAATGGAGTTGTTAACTAGTACTAATCGTTTAAGGTTCGGTAGTTTCTTTAGCCCTTTCGGTATACTTTTTAATCCGTTATTGCTTAATTGCAAAGACTCTAGCGATTTCATTTTCTTAAACTTAATCTTTTTAGAGTTGCCTCCTAACTGGTTATAAGATAGGTCAAGGCTTTTTAGATGCTTTAGCTTATTAAGTTTTTTTGGTAATGCACTCAGTTTATTATGGCTTAAATTTAAAGAGGTTAATGAGCTCTTAGGAGCAATTTTAATTTTCTGATTTGTTAATTTATTATGGCTTACATTTAGTTTTTTTAAATTGGGCATGCTAAAAACTTGTATGCTTAGCGTTTCTATTCTATTGTTTTTTATTGATAATGAGTCTAGTTTAGTTAGTGCTAGTATGCTACTAGGTATTTGAGTATACAATCCATTATTAATACTTAAAATGGTACTGTCTTTAAAACTTGTGTTGGCTAAGAGTGTACTGTTTTTTATATGTGAAATGGAATCTTGTGTAGCTTTTTCGCGCTGCTTGCGTTGTACATATTTTGCTCGTTGCTCTTTTAAGCTTGGTTGGCCAGGAACTGAAAATTGAGCCATTAGTTCTTCTGCTTTTTTTAGCCTTTCCTGGTTAAAATCGTTTTCTGTTTTTTGCTGCAAATCAGCAATAGAATCTAGTTCTATTTTTCTTTGTTTAGTGAGCTTAATTTTTTGAGCACTTGCAAAAGGGTGTAGAACGATAAGGATAGCAAATGTTTGTAGAAGTACGCGAATCATAGGCTAAGAATGTTTTATTATGCAATATAACTAAAATAATAGTTATATAATAATTGTACATTAAATCAGATATATATCTTAAGAGGAATGAGGATACTTGAGGTCTAACTTAATTAGTGTGTTCAATACTCCAAAAAGTTGTTTTGTAATCTTTTCTTCTTTTGGTATACTCATATAGGCCTGTGGTTGTGTTTACTCTGTAAATAATTTCAGAATCACCAATATCCCACCTTAGTAAATAATTATTGAGTTTACTGTTTAAATAATCCACGCCATTTTTTTTGACAAGCAGTTTTTCATTAGCAATAATATCTCTGTTTATAAAATCATAAACACTAATGTTAAAGGCTCCGTGTTTTTTTATAAGCTCCAATGCAATGTTGTTGGTTAGTACATATTTGCTTTTGTATAAATAAGCATCAAGGTAAACAAGTGAAACCGAAGTAATAGGAGAGTTATGAATTTTATTCTTCGGGTTCTTAATGATGTAGAACTCTGCTCTATCGCCTAAAAATCTACCGTGCAAATTTTCTATGATATTACCTTGGGCACTGGTGTAGGTTGGTTTTGTATTTAGCGTTAATATTTTTTGAGGTATTACTTTCTTGTTAAAGCTATTGGCAGGTTTCTTTATAATAGCAGTCGCAGCTATCGCTTGCGAAGTAGTGACAAAATCGGCTTTATCGTACGATGCTATGCCTAGCACTAAGAGCAGAGCAGGCCAATAATTATACCGAATACAAGTTTGTAGCTAGATACCAAATAACGATCAGTTTAATTATGATATGCAATCATAACTAAAAATTGCGTTATATACTTAATCTTTTAGTAGCAAATCAATATCGTTGAGCAATTTACTAACAGCATCTTCATCTGTACCATCGTAAACACCCCTAATACGTTGTTGCTTATCTACTAATACAAATTTTCCGCTATGCTCAAAACTGCCATCATCACGCACACCAATATAATAACTTGTTTGGGCTATGTTATAAATAGAATCTTTAATGCCTGTAACAAAATGCCATTTACTGCTTTCTACTTCTAGTCGTTCCGCATATTCTTTAAGCACACTCACATTATCATAATCAGGGTCTATGGTATGCGATAAAATGCCAACACCTGAATTGTTTTCGTATTTTTCATAAATACGTAGCATTTGCACTTTCATTATTGGGCAAATGCTTGGGCAGGAAGTAAAAAAGAAATCGCTCACATAAATTTTCCCATCATACGTAGCATTGGTTATTATGCTACTGTCTTGATCTATAAAAGAAAATGGTTTTATGGTATGAAAAATAGTATCAGTACCCGTTTCACTATCAATGTATTGATGTCTGCCTAGGATTGGCAATGATGTTTGCTCTTGGGTTGTACAGGCCGCTGTGGCAAGAGTAAGGGTAATCCAATAAACTAATTTCATAAAAAAATAGAATAATTAATTAAAGTACAAACTTAAATCAAAGCCTGCCGTTTTGTGAATTGAATGGTTGAATATCTTATTTTTGTTTAAATATTTTTTTATGAGCACTAATTCGCAATTATGGTATTTTGAGAAGGTAGATCTTTATAAGGTACTATGTCCTCACTTGGTCGCAGCTGATAAGAGCCATAACGATAAAAAAATCTATAATAAGAATGAGTTCGTTTATTTTCCTAATGATCGCTCGAGCACTATTTATTTAATTGCCAATGGTCGCGTAAAAATTGGCGGCTATACTAGTGATGGCAATGAAATAGTTAAGAGTATTTTGGGCGAAGGAGATCTTTTTGGTGAACTAGCTTTAACAGGAGAGGAAAAACGGTCGGATTTTGCGCAAACGTTAGACCCTAATACTGCTATTTGCCGTATGAATATAGGACATTTGCAATCATTAATGTATGATAATAAGCCGCTTAACTTAAAAATTTACAAGCTTATAGGCTTGCGATTAAAAAAACTTGAGCGAAGAATAGAATCTATGGTGTTTAAAGATGCTCGAACGCGAATTGTGGAATTTTTAAAAGAGCTAGCAGAAGAGAAAGGTACTAAAGTTGGTTTTGAGACGATGATTAAAAATCATTATACGCATAAGGATATTGCTAGCCTTACGGCTACTTCGCGCCAAACAGTTACCACTACACTTAACGATCTAAAGGAAAAAAACCTTATAAATTTTAACCGTAGGCAGATTTTAATACGAGATGTAGATCAACTTGTTTGATTGTCGGGAGGCAGACGAACTTTTATCTCTAAAAATTGTTATTTTGAGTATGATAAAAAACCGTATTCTACTTGTTAGCCTATTCGCATTTGTAAATTATTCGCTTAGTTTCTCTCAAGATTTAAATCTTCAGCAAATTACCCCTTCATCTATTATGAAAAAAGGGCAGGTGGAGGTTAAGTTATTTAGCAATTTATATACCCAAACTGCATTCTATAATAGTTCTTCAGAAAAACAGGAAATAGGATTCAGAGAAAACTATTTTACATCGGCCAATTACTTTCTTATTGGTGTAAACTCTTGGTTAAATGTGGGAGGTGAGATTTGGATAAATAGTGTTAAACGAAATACGGACCCTTTTCAAAAAAGAACAGCAGTTGGTTATATTGCTCCCAAAATTAAAATTGCCCCTTTTAATTCCTTAGAGCGATTTTCGCTTACTTCAACCTTATTAATTCCTGCAGCAAAAGATATGCAAGGTGGAGGAGACCCCAACGAACCCTTTTTAGCATATGATAATACTATTTGGGTTAATCAACTTTATTATGATCAGCAATTAGGCCAAGATTGGCAAGTGTTTTTTGAGTTAAGTGGTTGGATGTATTTCAAAAAATCGAAGGTGGAAGAGTCTGATAATTTCTTTAGGCTGCCAGCCAAAGCAATACTTAGCTATTTCCCTAGCAGGCGTGTTACTATTTATGCTTTAACAGAATTGATGACCCAGTTTGGGCAAGATAATTTTGTAGATAGTTATTATTTGCAAATGGGGCCTGGAGTTAAATATCAGTTGGTGCCAGGTAAACTAGAGATCGAAGGCTTATACACAAATTTTTTGGCTGGTAAGAGCCAAGGAGCAGGTTCCACATTTAATATTGGTTTGCGAATTATCAAATAGTCTTTTGCCATAGAGCATAATCTTCGGCCGTATCAATATCCATAAGTGTAGGTAATAAACCAACTGATAATTGCAGGGTTTGAGTACATGTGCTAATGGCTTCCTCAAGAACTTTTGGATGACTCCAATTTTTATCTAAAAATAATTCTTGAGGAATATTTTTTTTAAATCCTATTAAATAATATCCACCATCTTGGGCAGGCCCAAACACAACATCTTTTTCTTTTAAGATGGTAAAGGCTTTATCTATAATTAGTGTTGATAGTTGAGGCGTATCTGTGCCTATTAAGCAGATATAAGTATCAGGGGTAATCTCTTCTGTGAGGCAATTATACATTCGCTCTCCTAGGTCGATTCCAATTTGGTGATGAATAGTGTTATTGCTTTGTGCCGACCAATATGTTTTAGTTTGAGCCTTCCTCTTAAATGCTGCTGCCAATGTGCTTTCTAATAGATTTTTATAGATAGCAAGTGCTTTTTTTGCACCCAAAGTTGCAGCTAGTCTAGTCTTAACTTTTCCTTGTTCTGGTAATCGTGCAAATACAATAAGTGTATGATTCATACTGCTTTTTAATACGTTAGCAAAGATGTAAAATTACTATTCTACAAAAAATGCAAATACTACTAATTACAATTAATTAATATTATTTTAGTGGTTTCTATCTAAGAGTAAAAATGCTTAACAAAACATTTTTTAAATTAATTCAAACCCTATTACTGCTTGTCTTTTTGCCTTTTTTTGCGATGGCACAAGACTCTTTAGCGGTTAAGTTAATTTCAGCCTTAGATACGGTAAAAACAGAAGGTAAAAAGGTTGATATTTTAATAGAACTAGTTGCTGTTACAGCAGAGTACTCAATTGATTCAGCAAATATTTATTTAGACAGCGCTGCACAACTTTCTGAACGGATTAACTACACACATGGCTTAGCCGAAGTAGAAAAAGCGCGAGCATCTATCTATGCTATGGAAGGGGATTATGCTCAGGCACTTCGGGCATCTGGTAAAGCCCAAAGTATGTTTAGGCAATTGAAAGATACTTTAAAGCTTGCAAAAACATATTTGTTACTAGGAAATATTTATGTTTCTACAAATAATAACACAGAAGCGTTACGGTATTACCGCAATGCAGGGGACCTTTTTAGTGTAATAAAAGACTATAAATCTTTAGCAGGAGTAAATAATAATATTGGCATTGTCTATAGGAGAAATGGTATGTTGGATAGTGCTTCGATCTTTTTTAATAAGGCGCTGCTTACCTATATGGAGCTAAATGATAAAGAAAGCCTGGCAACTAGTTATACTAATATTGGAATAATATATGCAGATAATAATGAACTGCGCAAAGCCATTGAGTATTATGAAAAGAGTAATGCTACGTTGGTAGAACTAAACCAAACTTATGGGCAAGCCATTAATAATTTAAATATTGGCGATGCTTATATTCACCTAAAAAATTATAAAAAGGCTACAAGGCATGTTAATAAAGCAATTGGGATAGCTGAATCTGAGGGGTATAAGTCATTATTGGCCGATCAATACTATACAGTTGGCGAAATAGAGGAAGCTAAAGGAGATTACAAAAAAGCACTTACCTGGTATCGTAAATCTGAGAAAATGGAGGACTCATTGTTTGATTCGGAAACTAACATGGCTATGATGGAAGTTCAATCGAAGCAATTAGAGGAAATTCAGCAGCGAGAAATTGAGAAGATACAGCAGATTAATGAGGGTGCTCTAAACACAGCCAAACTAAAAAACACTTTGCTGCTTGTTGTTTCAGGGTTTATCCTCATCCTTCTACTTGTCGCCTCCACTTTTTTTTATAAAAGAGCTCGCGTTGCTAGGCAGATTAATAATCAAAATTTGCAAATTCTAAGCCAAAAGTCTAAAATATACCAACAAGCAAAATCGATAGCAGATAAGAATGAGTCACTTCTAGAAAAAAATGCAAAACTAGAAGAGCTTAATGAAGAAAAAAATTACATTATGAATGTAGTGGCCCACGATTTAAAGAGCCCGCTAAACCAAATTCAAGGCCTAGCAGAAGTAATTAGGCTTGAAGAAGGCACTTTGTCATCTACTCAGCAAGAATGCTTAAGCAATATTTCTATTTCTTCTGAAAGGCTGAGTAGAATGATAAATAGGATTTTAAATACGCGAGCAATTGAATCGGATAATTTAGAGTATCAAGCAAGTAATGTTAAGGTTGGTCGTATTTTACATCAGATCGTAGGTAATTTTCAGCCTTTAGCTGATCAGAAAAACATAACTATTTTAACAACTAGTGTGGTGGAAAGCCCTTTGGTAAAAGGAGATAAACATCATATTCAACAAGTAATCGAAAACCTGATTTCCAATGCTATTAAATTTTCTCCACCCAGTAAAAAAGTGGAAATTGGTCTTAAACTTGAAGATAAGAGGGCTGTTTTATCTTTTAACGATGAGGGCCCTGGTTTAACCAAAGATGATTTTGATAAACTTTTTGTAGAGTATGCCAACTTAAGTGCCAAGCCTACTGGAGATGAAACATCTACTGGCTTAGGCTTATCTATTGTAAAAAAATATGTTGAGTTAATGGAAGGTGAAATTTGGTGTGAAAGTACTTTTGGCAATGGCGCAACTTTTTACTTGGCCTTTAATCTAGCGTAGCTTTTGGCTTTCTAATTTCCCAAAACAGCATTCCCAAAACAAGTATAAATTCAATGGCCACAATCGGCATCAATTCAGTAAAACCAATGGCTGAATATCCAGCATAAGTAGCCATGATTAATAGACTCCAAGCAATGCCAAACTTATAGTGGCTTATCGTGCCAAATAAAATTACCAAGGCAATATACCAAGGATGAAGTATCAGTGAGAACAACGCAAAAACGGTGGACACCCAAAGAAAAGTTTCTGGCAAAGGGTTTTTCTTTTTATAGGAACTAACCGAAATAATTAAAATAGACATCGTTACTCCCAAGGCAAATATTTTGCCAATAAGGGCAATCATATTATAGCCATTAATCCAAAAACCAATTTGCCTAAATGCATAGTAAATGCCTGCATTGAACTCAAATTTTTGATAATAGAGTAGGAGGCTATTTTCAATGCCTCTGTAAAATGTAGCGTCTAATAGGGGAGCAAAGGCTATGGCTAAGCTAATCGTAAAAACAACTAGAAATTGCACACCTTCTTTTAGTTTTAAGCGTAGTAACAATGCAGGCAAAAACATAAGTGGTAAAAGCTTTGCAGCTACAGCCATAGCAAAGGCAAAGGCAGCTCCATTCCATTTTTGTTGTACATAATTGCTTAAAAACAGCACCAAGAAAAATATCATTAAGGCTTCATGATGAAGGTTGCCCACAAGTTCGATAATAATAAGTGGGTTGAGGGCGTACCATGCTATGTTCTTTGGGTATATCTTAAATGCCCTTAAAACAGAAGGCAAAAGAACGAGCGTGCCTATTTCAGCCAATATGTGTGAAATCCTGAGAATTACTGTGCTTGTCCAAATAGAATCAGAAGCGAGCCACGCGGCTACCCAATTAATAAATTGGGGGATTGGAGGATAAATAGTGTAATGTGTTGGAGAGTTAATTAGAGCAAATAATTCAGCATTGATACCAAAAGGAGCGGCTCCAGTCGTATTCATATAATAGGTTGGTAGTTCGGCAAATGGGTTAATGCCATTAAACCAAAGTCTTCCATCCCAAATAAATCTATAAAAATCATCGGATAACAGTGGAGTTGAAAAGAGGAACAGTAAGCGAAAGAAAACGCCTAAATAAATAAACTGTTTAACTGTGATTGCCTCATTCTTATTAACCAAATAGATGTACGATCCAAATATTAGGGCATAAGTACTTAGCAATTTTAACGTTTCTGGTCGTTGTATTTCATACCCAATTAGCAAATATCCAATAGCTGACAGGCATATTGATAGCCATAACCATTGTTGATTTTGCTTAGGCAAAACGGGCTCCTTTAATAGATTGGTAGCTTACTGTGAGAAGTCCAATGGCTAACATAGCGTGGAACGGAACTAGTCCTATGTCTTTAATAAACCAAGCCATCACCACTCCGGCAATAAAATAGAGCCCTAATAAAAATTCGATTATAGTGTTACCATCAATTTTTTTAGAGAGGTATTTATTTCCTGAGATTAGGGCGTTTTTACTGGTAGAATTAAACTTTGGCGTACGAATAAAAGGTGTTTTTTTGCCCAATAGTCCTTCTAAAACGGCCACCGCATTATGATAGGATAGCCCCATAGAAATGGTCATAAAAGCAAAGAAAGAAGGAACAAAGCGATCGGTAGATTTAGTATAGGGTGCTTTTTTTGTTGATACCCAAAAGAAAAACCCAATAGACATAAACCCAAATAAGAAAACACTGGCAATATGAAAAAAGAAATCTATTTCTGGGTGCAGGTATTTTATGTATAAAACAGGTAAACTTATAATGCCACCAATAAGCAGGAGAACAAAAATGCTGCTGTTAAGTAAGTGAAATGTAGCATGAAGTTTAGTTTTTAAGGGTAATGGTGCTCTAAAAACCTTACTTAAATTTTTAACAGCCGTTTCTGCTGCACCTTTGTTCCAGCGGTATTGTTGCGATTTAATGGCTGGCATAATAACTGGCAGCTCTGCTGGTGACTCTACCTCTTCGAGGTATTTGAATTGCCATCCTTTAATCTGTGCTCTGTAGCTTAAATCTAGGTCTTCGGTTAGTGTTTCGGCCGACCAGCCCCCTGCATCTTCAATACAAGATGTACGCCAAACACCGGCTGTGCCATTAAAATTAATAAAACTTTTAGAGAAGCTTCGGCCAGTCTGCTCTATCGAAAAATGTGCGTTTAAGGCAAAGGCTTGCATCTTAGTAAATAAGGAGTATTCTTTATTTATATGGCCCCAGCGAGTTTGAACAACTCCAATATTTTTTTCGTTAAAGTGAGGAATAGTTTTAAGTAAAAAGTTGGTTGGAGGCAAAAAATCGGCATCGAATATGGCAATAAACTCACCTTTGGCTTCTTTGAGGCCATATTTTAAAGCTCCAGCTTTAAATCCAGTGCGTTCGGGCCTAATAATTTGCTTTATGTTTAAGCCTTTAGATTGATATTCATTTACTTTTTTAGCCGCTATTTTTTCGGAGCCATCGTTAGAATCATCTAGTACTTGGATTTCTAGTTTATCTGCTGGGTAATCCAACTTGCAAACCGAATCTATAAGCCGCTCTATTACATATTCTTCATTATAAATAGGTAGCTGAACAGTTACAAATGGATATTCTTCTAAAGAAGGAGTTGGCTGGGCTTTCCTTTTGTGCGCTTTTAAATAAGCAAAGGTTAAGTGCAACTGCCCCATACTGTAAATAAAGAGCATGAACATTATTAGGAGGTAGAACCCAAGAATAAAAATTTCGTACCAAGCCATTATAAATACTTAAAAAGCGTTAAAATAATTTTGTATCCAGCCATTATTGTTCCTTTAACTGTGCCTGATACTTTTGAAAATCCTATTCGGTTACGGTAGTTAACGGGCACTTCTACCGATTTTATTTTTTGTTTGGCTGCCTTAATTTGCATCTCCACGGTCCATCCGTAATTGCGGTCTTGCATATTAAGCTGGTTTAGTGCAGAAAGTGTGATTGCTCTAAAAGGACCTAAGTCAGTAAACTTTACTCCATAAAAAATATGAAGCATTTTGGTGGCAAGCCAATTACCAAAAACTTGTTGCGGAGTTAAGGAGCCCGCTTCTTTATTGCCTAGGGCTCTA
>CAZDQR010000007.1:0-1878 GCA_964507315.1 uncultured Roseivirgaceae bacterium | reverse complement strand
ATAGGGGCAATTACGTTGTCCATTTCACTTGGGTAATCAGAGTAGTCTCCATCGAGAAATACTACAATATCCGTTTTGCTATTTATCTTATTTATATACTCAATTCCTTTTAGGCAAGAAGCTCCATACCCTTTTTCGGTTTCAATTAATACAGTTGCTCCTGCTTGTTTGGCTACACTACCTGTGTTATCATTCGACCCATTATCACAAACTATTACTTCTTCAACAATCGATTTTGGTATTTCATGTATAACTTTTGCTATTGATTTTTCTTCGTTTAAAGCGGGTATAATTACCCGAACTGTTTTTGTCATTGGTTGTTAACTCAAAAAATAAGTGTCGATGATTTTCTTCAGGTAATGTCTCCTTTTAAAAGGAGAACAAAAACAAACTCATTAATGAGTTAAGAATTTATCGTTTTACAAAATTAGTTGTATTTACTCTATTTGAAGGCGAATCATTTTCTAATTTTAAAACTCCTCTTGGGCAAACTGCAGCACAAACTCCACAACCTACACAAGAAGCACGAACAATATTTTCTCCTCGCTGTGCGTATGATCTAACATCTATTCCCATTTCGCAATAGGTAGAGCAGTTGCCACAAGAAATGCACTGGCCACCATTGGTGGTAATTCTAAACCTTGATTTGAATTTTTGTACAATTCCCATGTATGCTGAAAGTGGGCATCCAAAACGACACCAAACCCTGTTGCCCATTACTGGGTAAAATCCTGTACCAACCACACCAGAAAAACCTGCGCCAATAAATGCACCATATACTTGTCTCATGCTAAAGGTGTTAATGCCTAATAATTCACTTGCTCCTGTAAAATAGGTGTAAACCACGCCTATCGTCATTACTACTGCAAAAACAAGCACGGAGTAGATCATATATCGCTCAATTTTCCAAGCTTTTAACGACTTATCTGATAATTGTCTGAAAGGGTCTCCTACCGTTTCGGCCAAGCCTCCGCAGCCACATACCCAGCTGCAATACCATCTTTTACCATAAAAATAAGTAAATATTGGCACGGCTATAAACGAGAAAGCAATGCCCCATACGAGCATAAAAATACCAACGTTGCCTCCGGCAATAAGCTTGTTTAACTCAAAATCAAAAAAGAAATCGTAGTCCAGTGGCCAGGCATTTTTAAAATCAAAATAGGGTTGATTTAATCGCACTAAAATTTCTGGTATAAGAAAAGCAAAAATGGTTTGAAAAAACATGACAGAACCTGTACGTATCAATTGGTATTTATTATGCCTGTATTTTGCCATCATTCGTGCACCCATTACCAACATGCTGGTGGTGTACATAAAGCCATATAAGAAGAATTGCGCTGCTTCAGAACCACTTAGTTTATAACTTATTGGATCTACTAACCTAATCCACCCAGCCATATATTCTGGAAAGAAATAAAGGAGTATATAAAATGAGATTAGTAATGTGCCTATGATTATGCCTAGCCATTTTCTGGATTTAGCAGGATGAAAGAAGGTTCCATTATTTTTAATTCCTGGCTTTTCTCCCATAAAAGATTGCAGCATTATGAGGCCGCCTATGGCCGTTAACCCAAAAGTTAGGAGCAGAAAAAGCACAGCATTATTTTTTAGTAAACCAGAAAGGCTATGTTTGGCCAAACCATATTTTAATGATTTAGCTGCGTATTTTCAATCCCTTTTTTTGGAGTTACTTCGTAGAGCGCAATGTTATCTGTTACTTGCTTAATGGAAGATTGTAGTTCGTCATCTGATCCAAATTCTCTGCCAAAAAGCCAGTTTCCGTATGATTTAAAAGCTTCTACTTTAAAATTATCTTTGCCCCAAAGTGCTTCAATACTTTCTGCATTAAGAGATTTGTTATGCGCAAGATTTTCT
>CAZDQR010000006.1:25910-26708 GCA_964507315.1 uncultured Roseivirgaceae bacterium | reverse complement strand
TGTTATTCATTAATTGTCAATAATCACACATTTACCTTGTCTCACATCTTCTTCTACTACTTTAAATTTAACATCTTTTTTTACAGAGCCATCAGCATATTGAACGTTCACTCGCGCATTTCTGCTTGCAATTTTTTGAGTTTTTGCGGGAGCAACCTTTTGCTGTTCTCGGCTTGGGTCGTTTGCTTGTCGGCCATCGCTTAATGCAGATCTTGTCTCATCTTTTTGCTCGTTAAGCTGTTGCCTACGCTGTGGTGCTCTGGCCTCTTGTACATCGTCAGCTTCTTGAACAGGTATTTCAGCTTTCATTAAAAATGAAATAGTATCTTCATTTAGCTTTGCAATAAATATTTTGAATAGGTTAAACCCTTCGAATTTGTAAATCAATAACGGATCTTTTTGCTCGTAAACGGCATTTTGTACCGATTGCTTTAAGTCATCCATTTCACGCAAATGCTCTTTCCAAAGATTATCGATGATTGCTAGCACAATCATTTTTTCCATGGCATTTATAAGCTCAACACCTTCGGTTTCAACCGATTTGGCCAAATCGGCACTAACACCAATTTGCTTTTTACCATCGGTAAATGGAACCAAAATGTTTTTAACCGTAGCTCCACGAGTTCTTTGGATGTCTTTAAGAATAGGTGAAGACTTTTCGGTGATGGTTTTATTTTTACGTTTATAATGTTCTAAGGCTAAATCATATGTTTTTTCGGTAAGCTCCTGTTCTGCAATTGCTGCAAATTCCTCCTTGGAAATTGGCATATCAATTTGTAGCGAACTTAATAACGTAAG
>CAZDQR010000006.1:0-25900 GCA_964507315.1 uncultured Roseivirgaceae bacterium | reverse complement strand
CATCTAAGTCATTGGTGCCTTTATGGTTTAGTACGATATCATCGCAGGTGTCGTAGAGCATGTTTAAAATATCAAGCTCAAGACGCTCCCCATTTAAGGCATTTTTTCTACGTGTATAAATTACTTCACGCTGAGAGTTCATTACATCATCATATTCTAGTAGTCGCTTACGAATACCAAAATTATTCTCTTCTACTTTAGTTTGAGCTCGCTCAATCGAGCTTGTAATCATAGAGTGCTGAATGACTTCGCCTTCTTGCAAGCCAATTTTATCCATTAGTTTGGCAATCCTTTCAGGCATAAATAACCTCATAAGATTATCCTCTAACGAAACAAAAAATTGGGAAGACCCAACATCTCCTTGTCGTCCTGCTCTACCTCTTAACTGCCTATCTACTCGTCTAGATTCGTGCCTTTCGGTACCAATTATGGCAAGCCCACCTGCTTCTTTCGATTCAACAGATAGTTTAATATCGGTACCTCTACCTGCCATATTGGTGGCAATAGTTACAGTGCCTGGCTTACCAGCAGCAGCAACAATATCTGCTTCTTTTTGGTGTTGTTTTGCATTTAATACTTGATGATCAATTTTCTTCATCTGAAGCATCCTGCTTACAAGCTCCGAAATTTCAACCGAAGTTGTACCTACTAGTACAGGTCTCTTCTTAGACGTTAAAATAACAATTTCCTCTACAACTGCATTGAATTTTTCGCGTACTGTTTTATACACTTTATCTTCGGCATCGTCTCTAATAATATCTCTATTAGTAGGTATTACAACTACATCTAGTTTATAGATTTCCCAAAGTTCCCCTGCTTCTGTTTCAGCTGTACCCGTCATACCCGAAAGCTTATGGTACATTCTAAAATAGTTTTGCAGCGTAATAGTTGCGTAGGTTTGAGTAGCATCCTCCACCTTTACATTTTCCTTGGCTTCAATAGCTTGGTGCAGTCCATCGGAATATCTTCGACCATCCATAACACGGCCAGTTTGCTCATCTACAATTTTAATTTTTCCATCATCAAGGATATATTCTGTATCCTTTTCGAATAATGTAAACGCTTTTAGTAATTGATTTACTGAATGAATTCGTTGCGCTTTAATAGAGTAATCTTGAATTACTGAATCTTTTTGCTTTACTTTTTCATCTGCAGAAAGAGCCTCATCTTTTTCAAGTTTAGATACTTCTTCACCAATATCTGGTAAAATAAAGAACGTAGGATCTTCGCCTTCACCTGTAATTAGATCAATGCCTTTTTCAGTTAAGTCAATGCTATTATGCTTTTCATCAATTGTAAAGTATAAAGGCTCATCTGCTTCAGGCATCATTTTAGAGTTGTCCTGCATGTAGAAGTTTTCCGTTTTTTGGAGAACTTGCTTAATCCCAGACTCACTTAAATATTTAATAAGAGGTTTGTCTTTTGGCAAACCACGGTAGGCTCTAAATAAGGCAAGGCCACCTTCTTTTTCTTGGGTATCCGCTAATTGTTTTTTTGCATCTAACAAATATTGGTGCACCACTTTTTTCTGGGCATCTACCAATTTTTGAATCCTTGGTTTTAAATCATAAAACTCATGCTCATCTCCTTTAGGGATGGGGCCTGAGATAATTAATGGCGTTCTGGCTTCATCTACTAATACAGAATCAACTTCATCTACCATTGCAAAATGGTGCTTTCTTTGCACTAAATCACCTTGCTCTTTGGCCATGTTATCTCGTAGATAATCAAAACCAAATTCGTTATTTGTACCATAAACTACACCAGATTGATATGCTTTTACGCGCTCTGGAGAATGTGGCTCATACTTATCTATACAATCTACACTAATGCCATGGAACTCCAATAAAGGGCCCATCCACTCAGAATCTCTAGTTGCTAAGTAATTATTTACCGTTACAAGGTGTACTCCTCTACCAGCTAATGCATTTAAGAAAGAAGGCAGGGTGGAAACTAACGTTTTACCTTCACCTGTTGCCATTTCGGCAATTTTACCTTGGTGTAAAACAATACCACCGATGAGTTGCACATCGTAATGAATCATGTTCCAAACCATTTCTACACCAGCAGCTTGCCATCTATTTTGCCACACCGCTTTGTCGTAGTTTATTTCTACGTGCTCGTGAGTTGCTGCATATTGCTTATCATGCATGGAGGCAGTCACTTCTAAGGTTTCGTTTTCGGTAAACCTTTTTGCCGTTTCTTTTATAATGGCAAAAGCTAAAGGAAGCACTTCTAATAAAACTTTCTCAAGCTCTACATTTCTATCTACTTCAAGTTCATCTACTTGATTAAAAAGTGCTTCTTTTTGGTGTACATCTAAGGCACTATTCTCAGTAGCTTCTTTTTGCAGTTCAGCAATTTTATCATCTATAGATTGTAGATGATTATTGATGGTTGTTCGAACCTCACTTGTTTTAGCCCTTAGCTCATCGTTAGATAAGGGGATTAAGGTTTCAAATACTTCGTTGGTTTTAACCACGTAAGGCATAACCGCCTTTATATCTTTATCTGATTTGGTGCCAAATATTTTGGCAACACTTTTACTAAAAAAACCAGCCATTATTGTTTATTACTATTTTAATTTTTCGAGACGCAAATGTACCCTTTTAAATAGTCTCAAAGGGTTATCGATCCCGAAAATACGTGTTCGGCTGGGCCTTCCAACCAAACATTTTTATACCCATTATCGAAACGTTCGAAACTAACATTTAATATGCCTCCTTTGGTTTCAATTTTAATGGGAGAATTGCAGTCTTTTTCGTATGCTGCCAATGCTGCTGCTGTAACTCCAGTACCGCAAGAGAGAGTTTCATTTTCAACGCCACGTTCGTAGGTGCGTACAAACAGATTGTTTTTATTTTGTATTTCAACAAAATTAATATTGGCTCCTTCTTCTCCAAAGAGATTAGAGTTTCTCCATTTTCTACCTTCAGCAACCACATCTACAGTTTGAACGTCTTTTACAAACAAAACGAAATGCGGAGATCCGGTATCAAGAAAAATGCCACCTTTAATTTCTCTGCCATTTTGTACGTCTGCCATTTTAAGGTTAATGGTCTCTTTTTGAATTGTTGCTTGGTGGGGGCCATCAAAGGCATTAAATCTAGTTGAAATAGCAGAAATATTTAACGACTCTGCAAATCGAATAGCTGCTCTGCACCCATTCCCACAAAGGCTTTGGGAGCCATCGGGGTTATAAAATACCATCTCAAACTCGCTAGCTGCCGAAGACTCAATTAATATTACTCCATCAGAGCCAATGCCAAACTTGCGATTACAAAGTTTGGAGATAAACTCTGCCTTCTTCGGAAAAACATCTTTTCTATTATCTATAATAATAAAATCGTTGCCTGCTGCTTGATATTTTTCAAAAGAAATGTTCATTATATGCGAAATTAGTTGGTTTAATTTTATATTCGTAAATAGTAATAATTCTATTTTTGGATATGATCGTAGTTAATGACCAAATGGGCCTCACAGAATACATTGAAAGTGAACGGCTTATTATTTCTTCTTACAAAGGCCGTGTTGACCATGAGGCTTCGATAGCTCATTTAAGTGCTGTGATTGATTTTTATAAACAACATGAAGTAAAAGCGGCTATTATTGATTTACGAGAAGTGTTTGGGTCCTTTTTTAAAATAATGGAGTACTTATCAGACTCCTTTTACCCTATAGCCTTAAAAAGCGGTCTAAAAGCCCAAGCCTTTGTTTTAACAGACGATATTATTATTAAAAATCTAACAAAAAAATTAGGTATAATCACCAGTACATTTGATGTAAAATCAAAGACCTTTGCAACAAAAGAAGATGCGAAAAAGTGGCTTAAAGATTAGTAAAAAAATTCGTATTAGCGTACTTTATGGATACTAGATTACTCAAAGAGTCTCTTAAAATAATTGCTGAAAACGATTTTGCGGTTTCTACTTTTGATGAAAATAGTAGAATTGTAAGATCAACATTTAAAGGTAGGGTAAAACTCGATTTAGCGTACGAGCATATGGACGAGTTGGGCGAATTTTATCTAAATAATAAGATTAATGGGTCAATAGTTAATATTAGCAAAGTATATGGTTCGTATGCTAAAATATTGGAATATCTAAAAGTTAATTTTTTGCCTAAGACAAAAACATCTGGGATAAAAAGAAAGGCTTATGTAGTTTCTGATGATATTATTGTTGCACACCTTAGTGCTAAACTTGTAAATGGAGATGAATATAATCACATTAAATCAAAGGTGTTTTTTTATTTAAAGGAGGCAGAGGAATGGGTTAACGAGACTGATTTATAATAATATTATTGAGCCAGTAATTAACGCGCAAACATTAATAAAATTATTTTGTTATAATATATGATTATTGCGCAAAACGAAATAGCAGTTACTCGATTTTTTGATGAAAATAACTTGCTAGTTTCAGAGTATAAGGGACGAGTTAAAATCGAGCTAGTAATTGAGCACTTGTCCAAGATAATTGATTTTTACAAGGCTAGCTCAAATAAGCAATTTAGGTCGGTAGTTGATGTAAGTATGGTTTTGGGGTCTTTTGCAAAAGTATTTGCGTTCTTAGACGATGAATATTACCCCATTGCTGCTAAATGTGGTCTTAGCTGTCAGGCTTATGTGGCCTCAGATGATTTAATTATTAAAAACTTAAGCGCACGTCTAGAAATTATGGCTTCCAAGTTCAACATTAAATCAAATGTTTTTCATTCTTGGGAGGAAGCAAAAATTTGGGCTACATCTCAATCTTTATAGTGATTATTTCAGAAAATAAGTTTGCGTCTAGTTTTTATCACTCTGATAAAAAAATGATTGTATCTGTTTATAAGGGTAGAGTAAACTATGACTTAGCAGCTGAACAAGCGGAAACGCTTCTTGATTTTTATAGGAATAATGAAGTGGAAGCGTCTTTAGTTGACGTTAGTAAAATGTATGGCTCTTTTGTTAAATTAATGGATTATTATAAAGAGGGGTTTCCTCTTGCTGTACAAAGTGGGTTAAAAAGAGTTGCTTATGTGGTTTCAGACGATATAATTACTGCGAATCAAATAACTAAGATGGAATTAATAGCATCTAAGTTTAATGTAGAAACTAGAATTTTTAAAACACAAGAATTAGCGAAAGACTGGTTAGATATTGAAATCAATTAGATAATTGAAATATCTTTCTATTTTTAGAAGGTGATTATATTAAAGAATAAAGGAGGAGTCTCCTCTTTTGACGAAGGCTCAAAGATCGTTACTTCAGTTTACAAAGGGCGAGCCAGTATATTTTTGGCAAAAGAGCATCTTAGGGCCTTAATGGAGTTTTATAATTCAGAAGAGGCTGTAGGAGCAATAGTGAATATTTCAGGCATTTATGGTTCTTTTTCTAAACTGCTAGATTATTTAGAAGACGAGTTTTACCCTTATGTTCAATCAAAGGGATTAAAAGCTCAAGCATACGTTGTATCAGATGATCTAATTTTGAGTAACCTTAGTAAACGATTAAGTAGTATTGTTGCTTTACAGAATATTGCAGTAAAAATTTTTAAAGATGAAATAGAAGCCGAAAAGTGGCTTAAAACCTGCCTAAGCAAAAAACAGATTTCATCAATTTAATTCTCATTAGAAATAGGCGTTGGAAAAATCTCACTAAAATAAACAGGAATTTGGCTCCTGTTTATGGGTAAAGAGCTGGCTTAAGTTATATTAGTGAGGGCGATATTTAACTTTACCTACAATTTACATTATGGGAAAAAATATATTCCTACTTTTAAATTAATGATTGTTACAGTTACAAAAAATAAGATGGCAACTACTGTGTACCACGTAGAAGAAAAAATCCTTGTTTCTGTATATAAAGGCAGAGTTGATATTGAGCTGGCAATGGAGCAAACCGAAAAGCTACTTGAGTTTTATAAAATGAATGAAGTGAAAGGTAGAATAATGGATATTAGGCAACTGTATGGCTCCTTTGCTAAGTTAATTGAGTATTATAAAAATGCTTTTTCCATTGCTGTAGATAGCGGGTTATCTTGTATCTCTTATGTTGTTTCTGATGATCTTCTTGCCCAGAATTTAATATTGAAACTAGAAACCATTGCCCATTCGTTTAAAACCGAAGCAAAAATATTCTTACATCAAAAGAGTTACTTTAATTTTATCTCTAGCTCATCCAATTGCTCGTTAGAAATTGGGGAAGGAGAATCGATCATAACATCCCTGCCTGAGTTGTTTTTAGGGAACGCAATATAATCTCTAATAGAATCGGAGTCTCCAAATAAACTACATAGTCTATCAAAACCAAAGGCAATGCCACCGTGTGGAGGAGCGCCATATTCAAAAGCTTCCATTAAAAAGCCAAACTGCGCTTGCGCTTCTTCTTTGGTAAAACCAAGATGCTTAAACATTAATGCCTGTGTTTCTCTATCATGGATTCTTATAGATCCACCTCCAACCTCAACTCCATTAATAACCAAATCGTATGCGTTGGCTCTAACTGCACCAGGGTCGGTATCTAGTAGGTGCATATCTGCTTTTTGAGGAGATGTGAATGGGTGATGCATGGCATGGAACCTTTGTGAGTCCTCGTCCCACTCTAATAATGGAAAATCAATTACCCAAAGCAATTTAAACTCTTCGGAGTTTTTAAGTTCAAGTAGATCGCCCATATGCAATCTCAAAACACTTAGTGCTGATCGTGTAGGGTTTGCATCTCCACTCATAACTAGCATTAGGTCGCCTGGTTTGGCATCCATTTTATCTGCCCACGTTTTGAGGTCTTCTTGTGAATAAAACTTATCTACTGATGATTTGAATGTGCCATCCTTATTATATTTTACATACACCAATCCCTTGGCTCCAACTTGTGGTTTACGCACAAAATCGGTTAAAGCATCTAGTTGTTTACGCGAATAAGTAGCGGCACCTTCTGCTTTAATTCCTACTACTAATTCCGCCTCATCAAAAATGGAGAACCCTTTGCCTTGGGCAACATCATTTAGCTCTACAAACTGCATCTCAAACCTAATATCTGGTTTGTCATTGCCATATAGTCGCATAGCATCTGCATAATCCATTTGCGGGATGTCGGCAATATCAATGCCTTTTACCTCCTTAAATAGGAATCTCACTAATCCTTCAAATGTATTTAAGATGTCTTTTTGTTCTACAAACGACATCTCGCAATCTATTTGCGTAAATTCTGGTTGCCTATCTGCACGCAAATCTTCATCTCTAAAGCATTTTACAATTTGAAAATACTTATCAAATCCACTTACCATAAGCAGCTGCTTAAAGGTTTGTGGCGATTGTGGTAGTGCATAAAACTCACCAGGATTCATCCGAGAAGGAACTACAAAATCACGTGCTCCTTCTGGAGTAGATTTTATAAGCACAGGAGTTTCTACTTCTAAAAAATCTTGCTGATCCATATATTGCCTGGTTTTTTGCATCATTTTATGACGCAATTGCAAGGCTTGTCTCACAGGGTTTCTACGTAAATCGAGGTAGCGGTATTTCATCCGAAGGTCATCTCCACCATCGGTTTCATCTTCAATTAAAAAAGGAGGAACTTTTGAGGCATTAAGAATGTCTAAAGAATCAACAATTATTTCGATATCGCCTGTTATTAGTTTATCATTTTTAGCATAGCGCTCTGCCACATTGCCTGTAGTTTGGATTACAAACTCTCGGCCTAGTTTTTTGGCAGCATCTAATAATTCGGTAGTTGATTTGCCTTCTTCAAAAACCAACTGTGTGATGCCGTATCTATCACGTAAATCAACCCACACCATGCCTCCCTTGTTGCGTACGCGTTGTACCCAACCACACAAAGTTGCAGTGGTTCCTGCATCTGATATTCTTAACTCTCCACAATTATGTGATCTATACATAGTCCTCTTTTTTAGCGACCGCAAAGTTAAGAGAGAATAAGATTAAAATAATGTATTTGATCTATCGTTATGAAGAATAAATATTAGCTTGAACTAGATTTGTGATCTAAATCAATAAATTATATGCAAAAATCAATTTTCTTCTTAATAACACTGGCGCTATTTAGTTTTACTGCAGATGAGCTTGTAAAAGTTAAATTGAATAAGGAAGTAACTGTTTATATACCAGAAAGCTTTACACCTATGACTGCGGAGGATATGAAAATTAGGTATCAATCGTATAGAGTGCCATTGGCTTTATATACAGATGATAGTAGATTGGTGGAGTTTGGCGTAAATCGCTCTTTCACTCAATGGCAAGAAAATGATTTGGCAATGATGGGTAAATTTTACGAAGCTAGTTTAAGCGAGTTGTATGATAAAGTTACCTATATTGATAAAGGAATTAAGGAAGTAAATGGGCATCAGTTTGTGTATTTTGAGTTCAATTCATTGGTGTATCCTGAAAATGATTATCAAGATTCCGTAAAAAAATACACTTACCTAATGTATGCACTTTCAGAAGGTGCATCTTATATTTTTAATTTTACCTGCGAAAAGTCTTTGCAAAAAAAATGGCAGCCTACAGCACAAAAAGTGATGAGCCAGATTCAGCTTAAAAATTAAATTGTGGAGTATAAATTTGGCACTGACGAGTACTTTATGCAGGAGGCTTATAAACAGGCCGAATCAGCATTTGAACAAGGAGAGGTTCCTGTGGGAGCAATTATTGTATCCAATAATAAAATTATAGCTAGAGGGCATAATCAAACCGAAACACTTACCGATTCCACGGCTCACGCAGAAATATTAGCACTCACCTCGGCCTTTGAATTCTTTGGCGCTAAATATTTGCCTGATTGTACTTTGTATGTAACTCTAGAACCTTGCACAATGTGTGCAGGAGCCCTGTATTGGAGCCAAATTGGCAAAGTTGTTATCGGGGCGATGGATGAAAAACGAGGCTTTTTAAGGCTTAGTACGGAGGAACAAAAAATCCTTCATCCTAGAACAGCCTTGATTACTGGCGTATTAGCTGAACAAAGTGCACAGTTGGTTTCACGGTTTTTTAAACAACTTCGATAAAACCGAGTCTATAGGATATTGATAAGAGGTTGGCACTTGCCATCGCAAATGTTTATCTTTGATAGATTACTATGTTAAACTAAAAAAATAAAAATATTATGGCATTCGAATTACCACAATTACCATACGCATACGAAGCATTAGAACCACATATTGATGCTCGTACCATGGAAATACACCACACAAAACACCATGCTGCTTATACTAGTAAATTAAATGGCGCTATTGATGGCACTGCAATGGCAGATATGAGCATTGAAGATATCTTTAAAAATATGGGTGATAATGCTGCTGTTAGAAATAATGGAGGCGGATTTTATAATCACTCTTTGTTCTGGAAAGTAATGTCACCAACTGGAGGAGGAGAGCCAACAGGTGAGCTAGCTACTGCAATTAATGAGGCTTATGGTTCTTTTGAAGGATTTAAAACTGAGTTTGCGAATGCTGCAGCTACACGTTTTGGTTCTGGTTGGGCTTGGCTTTGTGTTCACAAAGGAGGTAAGGTAGAAGTTTGCTCAACAGCAAATCAAGACAATTCTCTTATGCCAGGTATGGGCTGTGGAGGGACTCCAATTTTAGGATTAGATGTATGGGAACATGCATACTACTTAAATTATCAAAACAGACGTCCTGATTATGTGTCTGCATTTTTTAATGTAATCAACTGGGATGAAGTTGCCAGAAGATTTGCATTAGATAAGTAAAACCTTTGAACTGATATTGAAAAGGGAGCAGCTTTTGGATGCTCCCTTTTTTTGTTGGCTGAAAGCCAAAGTGAATTAATTCTCCAATGGCTCTGCCTCGAATTAGTTTTTTATTACAACTTTAACAGCATCTTATTAAGATCAATCAACTCATCTCTAAATTTAGCAGCCACAATAAAATCTAAGTCTTTGGCTGCTTTTTCCATGCTTTTCTGAGTTCGCTTTAACTGCTTTTCAATTTCTGGCTTTGTCATATACGCCATTACCGGGTCGGCTGCTAATGAAGTGTGTTCTGGCTCCACATAATATTTTCTATCTTCAGGCGTTTTCGATAAACTTTGAATTGCCTCATTAGATTTAATTACGGTAGTTGGGGTGATTCCATGCTTTAAATTATAGTCCATCTGAATCTTCCTTCTACGGTTGGTTTCATCAATGGCAATTTGCATTGATCTTGTAATTTTATCAGCATACATAATCACCTGGCCATTTGAGTTTCTAGCTGCACGCCCAATAGTTTGCACGAGTGAACGAACGTTTCGTAAAAAACCTTCTTTATCAGCATCTAAAATAGCCACCAAAGATACTTCTGGTAAATCCAGTCCCTCTCTTAGTAAGTTGACTCCCACGAGTACATCGAACACGCCAAGTCTAAGTTCTCGAAGTATTTCTACCCGTTCTAGTGTATCTACTTCGGAGTGAATATAGCGGCACTTAATATTGGCACGAGCCAAGAATTTGGTTAACTCCTCGGCCATCCTTTTAGTTAAGGTTGTAATTAATACGCGTTCTTTAACTTCAATCCGTTTGTCAACTTCATCGAGCAAATCATCTATTTGATTAACGCTTGAGCGCACATCAATTTCTGGGTCGAGCAAGCCTGTTGGGCGAATTAGTTGCTCTACTATTACGCCATCTGAAGCTTCTAGTTCAAAATCTGCAGGTGTGGCACTCACATAAATAGTTTGCTTTTGAAGGCTTTGAAATTCATTAAATGTTAATGGCCGGTTATCTAAGGCGGCAGGCACTCTAAATCCATAATCCACTAAGTTTACTTTTCGGCTTCTATCTCCTCCCCACATTGCTCTAACTTGAGGTAAAGTGGCGTGGCTTTCATCTATCACCATTAGATAATCTTCGGGAAAGTAATCGAGCAAGCAGAATGGTCTGTCACCTGCTTTACGCTTATCGAAGTAGCGAGAATAGTTTTCTACTCCTGGGCAATAGCCCAGTTCACGCATCATTTCAATATCAAACTCTGTACGTTCTTTTAGCCGTTTGGCTTCCAACATTCGCCCATCTTCCTGAAAGTATTCTACCTGTGCCATCATATCGTCTTGTATCTGATTAATGATGATTGGCAAAGAATCTCTATCGGTTACAAAAAGGTTTGCAGGATAAATAATGATGCTTGATTCTTGGGTAATTCGTTTTCCGGTAAGTGGATCGATCGTTAATAATTCTTCAATTTCATCTCCAAAAAACACGATTCGGAAAGCAAAATCTCCATAGGCCACAAAGAGGTCAACGGTGTCGCCCTTAACTCTAAAAGTTCCTCGCTTAAATTCTAGTTCGGTACGGCTATATAGAATATCAACAAAAGAGTAGAGCAAACTGTTGCGAGCTATTTTCTGCCCCACTTTTAGTTCAATTACATTATTGCCAAATTCCTTAGGGTTGCCGATGCCGTAAATGCACGATACTGAGGCCACCACAATAATGTCTTTTCTGCCACTTAACAGCGAAGAGGTTGTGTGTAATCTTAATTTTTCAATTTCTTCATTAATAGATAAGTCTTTTTCGATGTAAAGACCTGAGGTAGGAATAAATGCTTCAGGCTGGTAATAATCATAGTAGGATATAAAATACTCCACTGCATTATCAGGAAAAAACTGTTTAAACTCACCATAAAGCTGTGCAGCTAACGTTTTATTATGGCTTAAGATCAGGGTTGGTTTCTGAACTTGCTGAATAACATTGGCAATAGTAAATGTTTTTCCTGAACCGGTTACTCCTAAAAGTGTTTGGGCTTTATCATTTCGGTTAATTCCATCCACAAGCTCAATAATAGCTTTAGGCTGATCTCCGGTAGGTTTAAAATTACTAGTTAATTCAAATGGCATAGAGAGGTATCAGTTTAGTTAATAAGTCTTTTAATTCCATTTTTAAGAATAGAAACATGGAAATTTAGCAGAAGTCCCAACTTATAGTTTCCTAGCTTTAAATAAGTAAGTACTTGGGCGGTGTGAACAACAGTAAGATATTCAACGGTTTTGATTTCTATTACCACCTTTTCCTCCACAAGTAAGTCTATTCTATACCCGTGGTCTAATTTAATTTCTTTATAAACAATAGGCATAGGTTTCTCTTTTCGAACACTTAGCCCTGCCTCAATCAGCTCAAAATATAGACATTCTTGATACGCAGACTCTAATAGACCTGGCCCTAGTTGTTTATGAACTTCTATAGCACAGCCAATGATCTTTCTTGATATTTCATCTTCAATCATTATCAATATTTCTTAGTGAAACTTTTTATGCATTGTGTAACTCTGAGGAATAGCTGTTACACAAAGTATCTCAAAGAAGGCACTAAGTTACACAAAGAAGGTAAAACTATGCATTCCATATATCCCACGCTAACTCTGCTTGTAATTCAAGCATTTCAATTCCATTTTTTGTTTTGCACTTGCTTTTACGCCCAGATAGCAAAAAACTTGTTTCTAACGGATTGTAAACAAGGTCGTAGAGATAGTGATTTGAGGTGAGCTGTGCGTATGGAATTGCAGGCTGGTTATTAATATTGGGTGCCATGCCAAGAGGAGTGGTATTAATTATAAGCTCAAATTCTTGTATCCATTTACTATTAGTTGCTAACTCTTCATACGAAATGAAATTGCTAGCTTTTGTACGTGACACCTGTTGGTGTTGAATTTTTAGATCGTTAAGAGCAGCGATTACTGCCTTGCTTGCTCCGCCAGTACCAAGCACTAAGGCTTTGATATTAGTGTGGTCGAGCCAGTTTTTAAGAGTTGCCCTAAAGGCGGGGTAGTCGGTATTATAACCAACTAATTGGTTATCTAGTATCTTAATTACATTTACAGCTCCCACCAATTGAGCAGACCTGTCTAGGGTATGTAAAAACGGAATAACCTGCTGCTTGTAAGGGATGGTGACATTGAGTCCCTTTAGCTGGGTGGACTTTAAGAGCTTTGTTAACTCATTAATATTGGTAAGTTCAAAGAGTTCGTACGAATCTAAACTTTTACTCTTTTTGAATTTATTAGAAAAATATTTTTTAGAGAAAGAATGACCTAAAGGATAACCTATTAATCCGAATTGGTTGGCCATTTTATTTCTTTAAGCTCAATGCTATTTTTTCTACTACTACTACTATAAAAAAGCCAATAGCCATAAATAATATGGCTTGCATAATTAATGGGGGTTCGCCAGAAATTTCTAAAAAATGGTTTGGCGTTATATTTTCTTGAATAGTTGCATACTGTTCTCCATGCCTGTTAATGCCAAAGGCAATATCTTCTTTCCAAGGCCATATTTTATTTAGTGAGCCCATCATAAAACCGGCTAAAACTGCAATGGCATAATTATGATACTTGCGTAGAAGCCAAGAAATAAGCCTTACAAAAAGCAAGATACCAACACCACAACCTGCAATAAAAACGGCAATTATACCATAATCTAGATTCCCTAAAGCACCTACAACTAGTTGGTATTTTCCGAGAATTAGTAAAATAAATGCACCAGAAATACCAGGTAAAATCATAGCGCAAATAGCTATTGCTCCACTTATAAATATCATCCAATAGCTATCGCTTGTTTGTGCAGGAGCCATACTAGTAAGATAATAGGAGGCTATAATTCCAATAATACCTGCAATAACAACTCCAAACGACCACTTTTTAATTTGCCGTAAAATAACAATGGATGAGATCATAATGAGCCCAAGAAAGAATGACCACAGCTGAATTGGGTTATGCTCCATTAAGTAGGTCATTAGCCTAGCCAATGAAGCTAGACTTATGGCTATACCTGTAAGAAGTACTACTAAAAAATTGCCATTAATTTGTTGCCAAAACTCTTTAAATTCTCCTTTTAGGAGCACTTTTAGGCTTTCAATATTTACTGCTTTAATGGAATCGATAAGTTCTTCATATATGCCAGATATAAAAGCAATAGTCCCTCCTGAAACCCCAGGAACAACATCAGCTCCTCCCATTGCCAAACCTTTGGCAAATAAGAGGAGGTAATCTTTAAAAGAACGCATGTATTATTGCTTTTTGTCTTCGGGTAGAAAGTCCATGAACGTATCTCCACGGAGCCCAATTCGGATGGTTTCTAATGGAATAACTTCGTTAGGGGCAATGTTACCTAAGTTTACATTGGTGCCAAGAAGTTTTATAAACCACACTTGTTGTGCTTTTATTGGTGCTTCCCAAATGATTTTTTCATTTGGAATTTTCGTTAAAATTTCTTCGACAAGTCCAGATCTAACTTCACCTGTAGATCTAAACAAGCCAACATTTCCACCTTCACGAGCTTCGCCAATAACCTTCCATGCTCCAGCATCTAGTTCAGCCTGCATTAATTCAATCCATTTATAAGGAGGAATGATTTTTTCAACATCTTTAGACCCTACTTCCGAAAGTACAGTTACTTGGTCTTTTAGTTTGGTAATATATTCACACTTTAGGTCGTGATCCAATTCAATAGAGCCATCCGACACTTCAGCAAAAGGCATGTCGTATTTGTCTAGAATTTTTCGGTAGTCATCAAACTGATTTCTAATAACAAATGCTTCAAATAGAGTGCCTCCAAAATAAGTGGGCATTCCGGCATCTTTATAAATCTGTAATTTTTCTTTAAGCTTAGGTGTAACAAAAGAAGTTCCCCATCCCAGTTTAACAATATCTGTATGTTCTGCAGAAGTACTTAAAAAATCTTCTACCTCGCGGCAGCTTAGCCCTTTATCCATGGCCATTGTATATCCTGATTGTCTCGGCTTTTGCGTACGTTCAGGAATGTCTTCCAATATGTAATTCATTATAAATTCTCTTTACGATGTTTATCAATAATTTTAAAAAGCGCTTTTTGCATTTTTAACTCGTCAAAAAATTCGAGTAATTCGGAGTGCTTTTCAAAGTTCAAAAGTAATGCATTTTCAAGAGATTTCAGCGCTTCTTTATGCATTCCATTTGCTAAAAGATAGGCTGTTAATCGATAATGCAGTTCTGCAGTTTCTGGCAACTCGTCTAACCCTCGTTCAATGAGCTTTATGGCTTTCGCAATTTCGCCTTGCTCATACACTAAAAACGACCAATCAATCCATGTTTGATGGTCAGAAGGGTCGAGCATTGCAGATTCTTCGTAGGCATCTAAACTAGATACTAAATTGCCAACCTTATAGTCAGCTTCTCCCATTGATCGCCAGTAAAGCGCATTTTCAACATTTAACTTGAGTGCTTTATTAAAAAAATGAACGGCCTCGTACCATCGGTCCAATTTTCCTAAGCAAATTGCGGCTCCAAAAATCGGTTCGTGGTATAATGAATCTATCTTACTTGCTTTTTGATAGTATTTTAGACCGAGTTCAAACTCGTTCATATGTTGGTAGGCTGTTGCAATTAGTTGATAAAGCGTAGCTCCGGGGCCTTCAATATCTAAGGTGCGTACTAATTCATTTAAGGCCTCTTTATACTGCTCGTTTTGGAGATAGGCATTGCCTAAATTAAAATGTGCAGAGGCAAAATCGTCATCAATTAAAACGGCATAGTCAAACGCGTTAATGGCGTCTTCGAGCCTCGACATTTTTATATAGAGAATGCCCAAATTATACCATGCTAAAGATGAGTATGGGTCTTCATCTATAAATTTTTTATAGAAAGTAATACTTTCTTCTTGTCGATCTGTTACATCTAAGCAATAGGCCAAATCGTACAGTACGTTTTCATTGCCTATATTAATTTTTATTGATTTTTTTAAATATTCTATCGCCTTATCAAAGTCTTCCAAGTCTTGATATGCGAGGCCAATGTGGTGATAAACCTCGTCTTGATGATCGGCTAAATCAATGGCTTTTTCGTATTCATCAATAGCATTTTTAAATTGGCCCAATATTGAAAAAATAGAACCCCTAAGCATAAATATTTCAGGTTCGTTGGGCTGTAAACTTTCGGCAAGTTCTAGAGTCGCAAGTGCTTCTTCGTCTTGATCAAGCCCTGAAAATGTTTGTGCTTTTAGTATTAAAATATCTATAGAATAAGGAAATTGTGCTTGAGCTAACTGACAAGCAGACAATGCTTTTTTTAACTCATTATTAAAAGTATAAAAATTAATAATTTCTTCAAATTGTTCAGTTTCAAAAAAGAAACTTGTTTTGTTTCTTAAATGCCCTTCAAACAATTTTACAATTTTACTTTCCGCTTTGTTTTTATATTCTTTTGCCATTGGCAAGGTTATTCATCAAATAAATGTACAATAAAAATTAAGGATTGAGTTGCTTATTTTCTAACTGAATACAAGTCCACTTTATCGATTCTTCAGCAGGTATGAACTTAAAATTAAGCATTTCTTCAACTTTTTGAGATGAAAAGAAGTTGCGTAACTTGCTAAGTTTGACAGCTTCTGCTGTGATGCTAAATTTAATGCCTGTAAAAAATCGAACTATCCTTAAAACATAAGCAACAAAAATAGCGAGTGTAGGGTTTATTTTTAAAAATGGAGCTTTTTTATTCAACTCTTTAGCAATCAGTTTAAAAAAGGATTGGTATGTAATTAGGCCTGCATTTAATATAAAACGTTCTCCCTGAATATCACTAAAAAGTAATTGGTGGGTAATATCGGCAACGTCTCTCACATCCACAAAATTTAAACTACCCACAGGGTATAAGGGCATTTCTTTTTTTACGTGCTTAAAAAGTTTGAGGCTTGAGCTATTCCAATTGCCTGGGCCAATAATTACCGATGGGTTAAGAATAGCGGTTGGCAATCCCTCTACTTGGGCTCTCCAAACCTCTAGTTCGGCTAAATATTTAGATTCGGCATAGGCGGTATTTAAATTAGAAGACTCCCATTTCCCATTTTCAGTAATCGTATTTGCGCGCTCACTTCGGCCTAAGGCAGCCACCGAGCTCATATAAACCAGCTTTTTTATATTGAACTTTTGGCATAGAGTAAGCAAGTTTTTAGTGCCTTCTATATTAACAGTGTTCATTAAGGAATCGTTGCTATTATCGAAAGATACAATAGCAGCGCAATGTACTACATGAGTTATGTTGGTAAATGCTTTTTCAAGGCTATAAATGTCTAGGATGTCTGCGTTTACCCAATCAATTTGGGAGTTTATTTCTTTAGTCCAAGAAATATCGCTTTTGGCTCGCTTAATGGCTCTTATGGATACCCCTTTTTCGTGGAGGGCTTTAACGATTTGAGAACCAACAACACCTGTTGCTCCTGTTACTAAAATCATAGGGTATGATTTAGTATTTGGTTAGTATTGATAGTGTGGGCCAATTTACTAGAATAGGCTTCTTTTAAAAAACTGGCTTGTAGCATATTATGGCAATCGGAACCAATAAACCTAATAGCATTTTTCTTAATTAGTTCTTGTGCCATTTTTTGAACTTGTTTGGAATAATACCCAGTTAATGAAAGTACATTAAGTTGAAATAATAAACCTTGGTCAATGAGTTCGGTTAATAACTGCTTGTTTTCTTGCAGGTAAAAATATCTTTCGGGGTGGGCATATACAGGTTTGTACCCTGCAGAATTTAAATTAAATATTACTTCTTTAAGGATGAGTGGCTCTACTGTAAATGAGGTTTCAAAGAGTACATAATTATCTCCAAATGTGAGTAATTCTTTCCCTTTTACAACCAAGTCGTAAAAATATTCATCGAGGTAATATTCTGCCGCAGCCTCAATGCTTACCGGTATGTTTGCTGCTATAACTGCTTCTTGAACTTCTTTTAATTTTTCTCTAATTACTTCTGGTGTGTTTTTATAATAATCACTCATAATATGAGGAGTGGTTATAAGTTTGGTAAACCCGAGGCTAGATAAATGCTTAATTACTTCAATAGATTCCTCAATGGTTTTTACGCCATCATCTATGCCTGGTAAAAGGTGGGAATGAATATCGGTATGTATTGATATGCTATCTCGTTGTTTACTCTTAAACCAGTTTGTAAACATCGCGATTAAGAATCGTAATAAGAGCTTTTACTGCCGTAACCATAGCCATACCCTGTGCCAGTTGCTGTTGTCGCATTTAAAATAATAGAAAGGTTATTAAATTGGCCCGTGGCAAGTACCCGGTTTACATTTTGCACGAAGGATCGTTTAGAAAAATCTGCCTTAATTACATAAAGAGGAAGATCTGCTTTTTGCATGGCTAGTAAACCATCTGTTACCAGTCCAACAGGTGGGGTGTCTAGTATAACAACATCATACATTTTTTTAAGCGCATCAATCATTTCACTAAACTCTTTTCTTAGAATTAGCTCTGATGGATTCGGAGGGATAGGCCCAGTTGTGATATAGTCTAAGTTTTCGATTGAAGAATTTTGAATGCAATCTTCAATTTTTGCTTTTCCTATTAATATTGAGCTTACACCAATAGAGTTTTCTTGTTGTTCAAAGGCTAGATGGATTTTAGGCTTTCTTAAATCAAGGTCAACGATTACAGTTTTTTTGCCTGCCATTGCCAATAATGCCCCCAAGTTAGTAGATATAAATGTTTTGCCTTCTGAACCTATAGTTGAAGTAACAGATAAAACTTTAGAACTTTTGTCGGGAATCATAAATTCAATATTGGTCCGTATTGAACGTAGTGCTTCACTAACTGCAGATTTCGGATGCTTATCAACGATGACTTTTGCTACTTTACCGTTTAAATTATGTTTAGGCACTGCACCAAGTGTTGTCGCTGTAGTTAAGTATTCAATTTCATGGAGACTTTGGATTTTATTATGCGATAGATACGATACCCCTGCAAATAGAAGAGAGAGTACAGAAGCTAAAATAATAGCAGTTGCGTAGGCAAATAATGGAACTGGGTAAATAGGAGTGTTTGAAATGCTGGCAGGCGACAATATTTTGATTTTAGTAACAGAGCCTGCAATGGCAATTTCAAATTCGTTTTTACTTTGCATTAGAGTAAGGTACATTTCTTCATAAACAGAGTAGAATCTTTTTGATTTATTATATTCAGTGTTTTTTGATGGCAAACTTATTAGTTGCCTTCTGAGTTGCTGTTTACTGTTTGCTAACCCGCTTTTTTGTTTTTGCAAATCATTTTTGAAGTCATTGAGTTCCGATAGAATATCAGCACGTAAAAGTTCTACTTCTTGCTGCCTAGATTTAAAGGTATACGTGTTTTCTTTATAACTGAGCCCTAATTTTTGAAGGTCGTTATTAAGCAAATTAAATTCTTCAAAAGCTTGATTTAAATAACCTGGATAGATATTGGTCTTAGGAGTTAAGTTTTGATAAGGAATGTTAGCTAGTTTTCCTTGCAGCAGATCGAGTTCAGTAAATTTATTCTCAATTTTCAATTTTTGAGAATCTAACCTATTAATAGCATCAATTGTTCGTTTTACATCCTCGTTTAAATCTACTGTTTTATTATCAATGGTAAAATCTTCAAAATAAGTTTCGAAATTATCTAGTTTTTTTTCAGTTTCTTCTAATTGCCTATCGAGGTAATTAATCTTATTAATATTCGCTTGATTCTTTTCTTCCAAAGAATAATTTAAATAAAGGGTATCTATAGCACTAATAAGCGCGTGGGCTTTATTTAAGTTGTGGTCAGAGAAGGAAATTTTGAACGTATTTGCTTGAAGGTTGAGTGGTTCAACAGTTAAGTTTTTCTCGATGTATTTAATTAGAACTTCACGGCTATTAATTACAAAATAATATTTAGATCCCTCTTCAAACGCCCAGTTTTTATTTAGTGCTATATTTAATTCTATGAGTTCTGTTTTTAAAGTATCGTTGAATTGGCCTTTAATGCTATATTCTTTTTCTCTTACAATAAAACTCAGTTTATAGGATTCTTTGTTTATAACTTCTACATCTATAGGAATATTGTAAATACTTGCGTTAAGAATTTTATAATTAGCTCTAAATGGAGGGTTTAGATACTTCTCGTCATCTAAAATGCTGCCATAGGTAAAATATTGTGGGTTTAAATCAACAGTCTCAACTACCTTATTAAAAAACAATCTCGACTGAATAATCTCCATTTCACTGGAGAGTAATCCCATATTCGATGACTGATCATACTGGGGCAATCCGAGCATATTGGATTGATCTTCTTTATCAAGTTTTATTTCTGAGTTGGATTGGTACATCGGTTTTGTGTACCGCAGGTAAAGGATGGAAGCTAGCAGTAACAGTATAAAAATGCCAATAAACCAAGGAATACTTTTTCGCAGAATTAGCCTAAGCTTTATCCAATCTATTTCATTGTGCTCTTCTTCTTGAACAGGAGAATTATTGCCAGTGTTTTGATTAAACTGTACCATTTATTTAAGCACTAAAATTAAGAGCGTGGTCATAGTTGTTACTAAACTGAGGAAAACAGAAATTTCAACAGCATTTCCTCTAAAAAATCTTTTTATTGGTTCAATATAAACGATGTCTCCAGGTTGTACAATTTGATTGGAGGCATAGTATCCCTCAATAGTTGAAAAGTCGATAAGAAAAGTTTCGTCACCTCGAATTAGCTTTATGCTAGATGAATTACCCATATCTTTCATTCCACCAGCCATCGCAATTACCTCTGCAATGGTAATGTTATTATTGGTAAGTGGTAGAAGCTGACCGCCTGTAGCTCCTAAAACGTACACCCTCTTATTGGTGTAAGATGTTATAACATATGGGTCGATAAAATACTCGTTGTATAATGTTTTAAGCTTGAGGTTTGCCTCATGCAAGGTAAGATCCTCAATACTAACATCGCCAACCATTGGTAATAAAACAAAGCCGTTAAGTCGGACTAAATATTCGGGGTCTGGTCTAGTTTGTTGGGTATTATTAAATTCTTTGGAAAGTTCATATTCAGGGTCGATTAGTATCTCCCCATTTTTAGTATAAACCTTAACTTTTATGAGGTCATTTGCTTTAATAGTATAATCTCTTTCAAGAGCACGAGCTTCAGCTGAAAGCTTAGCTGCTTCGAATCCTTCTTCATGACTAAACATGATGTTTTGCTTATATGCCGAACAGCTTGCGAGAGAAAATGCAATAAAAATGAGTAGATGTGATTTTTTTATCAAAATAGTCTTGGTAATAAACTGCTAAGATAGTTAAATACGTTTATTGCATCAACTATTTTGGAAAGAAGAAATAGTATTTAAATAACTGTCTATTACTATTTTTTCATCAAATCTCTTTTCAACTATTTTTCTACTCTCTTTGCCCATTTGTGCTAGCCTCTCTTTAGGGAGGTTTGACATTGCCTCTAACTTATCAGCTAAGTCTTTATGGTCTTTAACCTTACAAAGCATTCCGTTAACATCATCTGTTACAATATTGGTACAGCCTGCAACATTAGTAGCAATTATAGGCTTTGCCGAACTGGCGGCTTCTAATAGTGATTTAGGCGTCCCCTCTCTATACGAAGGAAGAACCACGCAATCGGCATTGTTTATAAATGGCCTCACATCATCGGTGCTACCAAGGTATTCAACCACATTAGAGTCTATCCAACTATTAATAATGTCTTCAGAAATACCTCTTCTATGTTCAAAATCTTTATTGCCCAATATTTGAAAATTAGCATTTACGCCCTTTTCTTTTAAATATTTTATAGCATCTATGTACTCAATAATGCCTTTGTCGTGAATAAGGCGGCTTATTAGTAGAAATGTAAATTTTTTGTTTTGAGTTTCTTCAGCAGGTTTAAAATGGCTGAGGTTAATTCCCGATCCTGGCAATACCTTAGTTGGGTTATTTTTAATGATATTGTTTTCTTCAAAGAAAATCTTATCATCATTATTTTGAAAATAAATAAGCTTTGGGAATCGAAAAGCCAATTTGTACATACCAATGGCAATTCTAGAAACAAGTCCTTTATTTAAAAAAGCCGTACCCAAACCACATACGTTATTAACGGTGGGTATCCCCAATAAGCTGGCGGCAAGGGTACCGTAAATGTTAGGCTTAATAGTATATTGCAGAATAACATCAGGTTTTACTTTGCGATAGATGCCAAATAGCTCAAATATTAATCCTAAATCTTTTATTGCATTTGCTCCACGGCTATCCATCGTTATTTCCTGATAATCGCAGCCTGCTTCCTCTAAATAATGAGTGTATTCATCTTTAGGCGCAATGGCCGTAACCGTATGGCCTTCGCTCATTAAAGCCTGAACTAACCCCATTCTGAAGTTATAGATGTTCCAAGATGTATTTAATACAATTGCGATTTTCATAAGAAGGCCAACTATTCGGTACCTACAAAAGTAGAAATAATTATGTTTATATACTGCTATTAAATCTATTAGTAACCCAAGCAGTAATTTATTGTATTATTTCGCCTTTTAACCACTAATTTTGCACATATGTCAAAAACTTATTCTACGGCTAACGAAAAAGAAACGGCTATTCTTGTAGCGGTTGCAGATCAACATACATCTGCCATGCAGTTGGAGGAACACTTAGAGGAGCTTGCTTTTTTAGTTAGTACCTCTGGGGCGGAAACAGTTTCAACTTTTACTCAAAATTTATCGAAGCCAGATATTCGTACTTATGTTGGAAAGGGAAAGCTTGATGATATCATTGCTTATGTAAAATCACGAGATATAGATATAGTTGTGTTTGATGATGACCTCTCTCCATCTCAAGTACGAAATTTGGAGACTTTGTTGGAATGTAAGATCTTAGATAGGAGCTTACTTATTCTAAATATTTTCTCCATTAGAGCCAAATCGTCACAATCTAGAACACAAGTAGAACTTGCACAATACGAATATTTATTGCCAAGGTTAACAAGAATGTGGGATCACTTGAGTAAGCAAAAAGGAGGAATTGGCATGCGTGGGCCAGGAGAAACAGAACTTGAAACTGATAGGCGCATTGTGCGAGATAAGATTTCTGTTCTAAAAAAGAAGCTTATTAAAATTGATAAACAAGCTTTTGTCCAAAGGAAAAATAGGCAGCGGATGGTACGAGTTGCCTTGGTGGGTTATACCAATGTGGGCAAATCTACTATTATGAGAGTACTTTCAAAATCGGATGTATTTGCAGAAAACAAGCTTTTTGCCACGGTTGATTCTACTGTGCGAAAGGTAGTGATAAATCAAATTCCATTTTTACTAACCGATACCGTTGGCTTTATTCGTAAACTGCCACATGGGTTAATAGAATCTTTTAAAAGCACGTTGGATGAAATTAGAGAAGCAGATATTTTATTGCATATTGTAGATGTTTCGCATCCGTTTTTTGAAGATCAATATGAGATTGTAAATAAGACATTGGCCGAAATAGACTCTGCTGAAAAGCCAACTTTAGTAGTTTTTAATAAAATTGATAAGTACACAAAAGAGCATAAACTAACACAAGAAGAAGCGCTATTACATTTTAAGGAAATGCATTTAAGTAGAGAAAATGAACAAACCGTGTTTATTTCTGCCACCGAAAAGCAAAATATGAGTGAATTTAGAAATCTGCTTTATGAATTTGCCGAAGAAAGGTTTTACACTATTTTTCCTAACTACTTGAAAAACGACCTGTATTAAGATAGTTTTGCAATCCATTTTAGATGGCCTCGTAGTTCAATGGATAGAATAGAAGTTTCCTAAACTTTAGATAAAGGTTCGATTCCTTTCGAGGCCACTTTTTGCATCGCTCTTTGGGAGTTAATGGGAGTCAAATCATTGATTTATATTCATTTAAGGCTACTCGTGAAAAATTGCATTCCTGTTAATTAATGTTTATTATTGGCAATTGTTTTACCATTTGTTTTACCATTACATATTAACTTTAAAATGGGATTGTCGTTTACTCCTGTATTTAACCGAAAAGGGTTAATAAATAAATCTAACCTATATAGCATCCATTTGAGGATTACGATTGATAGAATATCTCATTATATTAATCCAAAGTTACCTAAAATCAGCAAGGGATACTGGTCAGGGAAACAAAATAAGTGGATTAAAGAGTCTCATCCACTCCATATTCCTAAACAATTCCATAATTAGGTGTTCGAAATTTCGTACATCTCAATTTGAAGTTTATAAAGACAGTTTATAGTATTACTTGGTAAGAAAGCGTAGTGTAAATAGGATGGAATTAGTAGGTAGCAAGGAAAATTAAACATTACTCTAGTGCCGCAGGTTGCTAAGCTAAGGCTTGCAGCATAATATTAGTTTATTTTGCTCATTTCTCAGCTTTCGGGCTTCCAATTTTTGGATTGAGTACACATCTGTAGTAGGTATTGCACCATCTAATACTTCATTAGGGGTAAAGCCGTATATTCTTCCATGTGGTTTATTATTATAGTTGGGTACAGAACTAGCCAAACATTTTTGCAATTCATCCAGGTTTTTAAGGTTGTTCTTAAACAAGTAGTAATATTTAATATGCTTATTAACCGCTTCCACCATAGAGTTGGATTGAATAATGTCTTTTTGTGCAATTAACTGGGTAAGGTTTTCTTTAGATTTTATAAATGTAGAAACATCTCCTTTGTTTTCAGATCCATCATCAGTAATCAATATTGCTTGGGTGTTAATTGAATGGGCATGAATGGCACCTTTCAGTAGGTTCATAGCAAGGTTACTTGAGTAACTTGTGCTAGCTTTCCAGTTAAGAATGGCTCGGGAGTAGTTATCAACAATAAAATAAATATAAACCCTTGTATTATCTACAGTTCTAAAAAGGGTAATATCCATATGTAATTTTTCCAATGGCCTTGTAGCTGTAATTCCTATTTTGTGGGTCTTTGGTCGATTAAAGAAATTGCGCTTTACGCCAAGACGATTGGCATATTTATACCACGTACCAATGCTCATAGAAGCAGCTTTATCTCGCATAGCTTGGTAATAAATGGAGAGCACACTCCAGTTATTGAAGTTTTCATTGCTTAAATAGTTCTTTATCACAGACACTTCTGAAGTAAGAAGTTGATTTGGGTGCCTGATAGGGCAAAGTTGAAAAATAGAGTCGCTACAATTTTTTTTCTCAAGCCAGTAGTACATTTTCGAAGCTGAAAGTCCTAGTTTGTTGAGAACTCTTTTAACACCCAACACTGGTTTTACTTTTTGTATGGTTTGTAGAACGAGTGATTTATTAAGTTGTAATAACTCGGCTTTGTTTAGTGCATTATTAAATAGTACTGATATTGTGTCGAATACGGTATATAAAGCTTTACACGTTCTAATTAACTTCTCGTTCTTAAACATTCTTTCAGCCGTAGTAGCATATTCATCTAAAAAGGAATCACATCCAATAATGGATGAAAGATTTTTGCTTTTCCAACTAGATAAGGTGCTTCTAGGAATAGTAGATTTTAGGCCACAAGGCAAGGCTTCAAAATAATGAAGCAGCATTAAGTTGGTATGGTAGGTTTGGTATTTTGGCAAAATTGGAAATTCTAAAACTTAAAGTACACGAAGATTCAAATTCTCAATTCCTACACCAAATATTATAGACTTTTTTACAAGCATACAAATAGATATTTGTGTGAAGTTGTAAAAATTGTTTAGGTCTATTTTCGGCAGTAAAATAATTACGCATTAAATGGATGCTTAAAATGTTGGTATTGTTTTACCGAATGTTTTACCAAATACTATTAAATATCTGTAAATCAATATAATACAAAGCTCTTTCGAGGCCACTTTTACTCCCCACCAAACCACTGTTTAAATACACCAACCTTTTCTCTACTCACAATCATTTCTTTTTCGGAGGGGAGTTCAGTAATTATTTTTAAGCGGCTATTAGAATGTATCAGTACTTCAGTAATGGAGTCGATATTAACAATAAAGGTTCTGTTAACCCGAAAGAATTTTTGAGGGTTAAGTAGTTCTTCTAATTCTTCTAGTTTATAATCTATAATTAGATTTCTGCCTTCATTTGTGGAGATGTAAGCGTTTCTTCCTTCCGCATAAAAACAAACAATTTGCTCGGCCAAAATAGAACGAATATGGCCTCCTATTTTTACCATAAA